>CATJWG010000112.1 GCA_949744165.1 uncultured Eubacteriales bacterium
AACCGTATAAAGGAGCTGCGCCGGGCCGCTTCCCTGCGTCAGGAGGACCTTGCCGAGGCTCTCAACGTCTCGCGTCAGACAATAATCGCCATAGAAAATGACAAATATAACCCCACGCTCGAGCTGGCAATGCGCTTGGCGCGATATCTGCACACAAGCGTGGAGGAGCTTTTCACTCTGGAGGACTGACCATGAAAATAAAATTGACCTCTCTGCTGCCCTACGTCATCGTGCTGGCAGCGGACTTCTATCTTCTGCCGCTGCTCATGCGGGACACGGGAGCGGCCATGCTGCTTATCCTGTGTATCATGCCACTCGTTGCCTTTGTCACGGCGGTGATGTACGGCCTGCTGCGCGGCTTTTCCCTGATACTGCCAGCCATGGCGCTTGTTCTGTTTGTACCGACAATATTCATTCACTACAACCCCTCCGCCTGGGTCTACGCGCCGGTATACGCCGTTATAGTCCTTGCCGGAACAGGACTCGGCAGGATTTTTTACGGAAAAAAATAAAGCGTTAATAAATCGGCAGATGCCGCCTTATTAACGCTTTGCCGGCTTTTTTTGCAGCTTGAGCTCAAGCCCGCCTTTTTCCGCCCGTCGTTGAAGTCCGCGAGCAGACGGCGTAGAAGCTCCGCCTTCTCCCGCTGCTCGTCCCCATAGGCGGGAGGTCCCGATTTCCTCAGCGCGGAGCAGGTCACCCTTCTGCCGCCGGTGGCTTATGAATGAGTCGTATTCATCAATCCCGTCATATCTCGCGCAGTGGTATTCGGCGCACTGAAAGCAGTACTGCACATTCCAGTGCTTAAGGCTGCACCCGGCAATGGCACAGCTCTGATTGCCTTCCCCGCCGGCTCAGTCGAGCGTCAGTGTCTTGCCCGCGGGGAGAATCACGCGGTTTTCCGCATGGAACTCCTCGGCCCGCTTCTGGTCGAAGCCCTTTCCTCCAAGCGGGGTCATTGGCACCATGTGGTAGGGCACAACACGCTTTGCCTGGATAAGCTGCGCACACTCGGCAGCCTCTTCGGGGCCCATGTTGTATTTCCCGTCAATCGGCAGGAAAGCGCAGTCAAGATTTTCCCCTGCCAGTGAGGCCATCATATCGGTTTTCGACGTGTCACCCGCAACGTAGACCTTTTTCTCCCCGAGCATGAGCACAAAGCCGACACACTCATCCTTCCGGTGGTTTTTGTTATAGGCCTCCAGCGCGCGGACCGTCACCCTGCCGAGGGTTTTCGTCAGATACTTTCCGTCAACCAAGAAGTCGCGGTATGTCCAGATAACGCAGCCGTCCTTTTTCGCGGGCTTGGACGTTTTGTTGTGGTCAAAGTGGCCGTGCGTGACCAAAATCATGTCGGCGGGCACATCGTAGCCCTTGCCGGCGAAGGGGTCGATGTATATAACCGCGCCCTCCAGTGCGGTAATTCTCAGGCTTCCGTGTCCCTGATAGAGTATTTCAGTCATTGGCTGTGCCTCCTTTTTCGTCCGGTGGTTTTCCTTACATTTACCATTATAAGCCAATACAAGGAAAATTCAAGACCTTTCATCCCCCGCAAGCAAAAACAGCGGCCCCCATGATGGAGCCGCTGAGCGCGTCAAAAAAAGCCTCGCAGAGCGCGCGGCGCGGACGTCGCGAATTAAATTATTTTTTGCCAGGACATGCGCCTGAAAAAACACCCCGCGCGGAGCGAGTATCGGCTTATTCAGCCCTCCGCGCCGCGCATGGAGGGTTGGACAGCAAAGGCGAAGAGCGCGCAAAGTCCATAAAAAAAGCGGCCCAAGGGCCGCTTTTTTTAATCAACAACATAAGGCAGGAGCGCCACCTGGCGGGCTCTCTTGACCGCCTCAGTGAGCTGGCGCTGGTGCATCGCGCAGGTACCTGTGGCACGGCGGGGCAGAATCTTGCCGCGCTCGGACAGGTAACGCTTAAGCTTCGTCGTGTCCTTGTAATCGACAAAAGTGCTCTTGTCGACACAGAACTGGCAAACCTTTCTGCGCTTACGGTTTTTGGTGTTCTTATCAAAAGCCAAGGCTGTATCCTCCTATTAAAATTTTTCTGACTCCCTTTTATTTCAAAACGGGAGCTCGCCGTCCGTATCGGACAGCTCGGAGAAAGCGGAACCGCCGGCGGCGCTTTCAAAGCCCCTGTAGCCGTCGTCATAGCCCTGGGAGGGAGCGGGCGCACTGTAAGCGCGCTGCGCGCCCGCGCCTTCGTCACGGCTGCGCTTGCTCTCTCCAAAATAGACGTTATCGGCCACGACCTCTGCGCTGCGGCGCTTGTTCCCGTCGCGGTCGGTCCAGTCCCTTATCTGAAGGCGGCCCGACACTGCGGCCATGCTGCCCTTGATAAAGTACTTGGACACAAACTCGCCCGTGCTGCGCCAAGCCACGACATCGATAAAGTCGGTCTGGCGCTCCGCGCCGTCGCGCCCGCCGTAATCCCTGTCCACGGCCAAGGTGAACGAGGCCACGGGTATCTGTGATTGAGTGGAACGCAGCTCGGGGTCACGTGTCAGACGGCCCATGATTACGATGTGGTTAAGCATGAGCTGTCCCCCTTACTCGTAACGCAGGGTAATCATGCTGCGCATAACGCCATCGGTAATGCCGAATACACGGTCAAGCTCGGCGGGGAACTCCGGTCCGCTGGTGAACTTGACGAGAACGTAGTACCCCTCGGAAATGAAGTTGATTTCGTAAGCGAGCTTGCGCTTGCCCATCTCCTCCATCTCGTCAAGAGTGCCGTTAGCCTCGACAAGAGCCTTGAACTTCTCTACGAGAGCGGCGGTCTCCTCCTCCGTCAGGTTCGGGTTGAGGATGTACATGCACTCGTACTTCTCGGTGGTTTTTGCCATTTAAGCACCTCCTTCTGGACTGATGGCCCGCGCACTCTGGCGCGAGCAAGGATAGCCCGTTTCCGGTCTTAACTCCGGACGAGCTACATTATTATACACTATTTTCCCAATTTGTCAATCGTAAAAAGCCGCTTCCATCTATGGTTAAAAATTAAATTATTTCCATATTGCGTTTTTCCTCTTGCAATCGTACACAATATGCTGTATAATCAAAAACCGTTGGAGCACAATATAGTGATATACGCATTTCACGCAGGACAAAGAGGAGCGATTCATGAAAATTATAAAGAGAAACGGCTCGGAGGAGCCATTTGACAGACAGAAAATCAAGCACGCCATTTACAGCGCCAACGCAGAGACCGACGGCCGTCCGGAGCTGACGGACAGGCAGATTGACTACATCTCGCTTGTTATTGAGGACTATTGCGAGGAGGTCGGACGCGCGCTGAGCGTTGAGGAGATACAGGAGCTTGTGGAGACGCACATCATCCTTCAGGGCGCTCCAGAGACGGCCAAGCGCTATATCCGCTACCGCTATAACCGCAGCCTGGTGCGCGCGTCAAACACGACCGACAACCAGATACTCAGCCTCATTGAGTGCAACAACGAAGAGGCCAAGCAGGAAAACGCCAACAAAAACCCCATCATCAACAGCACCCAGCGCGACTACATGGCCGGCGAGGTCAGCCGAGACCTTACGCGCCGCCTGCTGCTGCCCGAAGAGATAGTCAAGGCCCATGATGAGGGAATAATCCACTTCCACGACTCGGACTACTACGCCCAGCACATGCACAACTGCGACCTGGTAAACCTTGAGGACATGCTTCAAAACGGCACTGTTATCACCGGCACGATGATAGAAAAGCCTCACAGCTTTGCCACAGCCTGCAACATTGCCACACAGATAGTGGCTCAGGTCGCCAGCAACCAGTACGGCGGGCAGAGCATAAGCCTGTCACACCTGGCTCCATTTGTGCAGGTAAGCCGTGATAAGATACGCGGCGTCGTGCTCAGCGAAATGCAGATGATAGGTGTCATCCCCTCTCAGGAGAAAATAGACGAGATAATCGAGCTGCGTCTGCGCGACGAAATTCGCCGCGGTGTACAGACTATACAGTACCAGGTCGTCACGCTGCTCACAACGAACGGACAGGCCCCCTTTGTCACGGTGTTCATGTACCTTGGAGAGGCGAAAAACGAACGGGAGAAGCGGGATCTGGCCCTTATAATTGAGGAAACGCTCGCCCAGCGCTGTGAGGGCGTTAAAAACGAGAACGGGGTGTGGGTAACTCCTGCGTTCCCGAAGCTGGTTTACGTGCTTGAGGAGCAGAACATAACCCCCGACGCGCCGTACTGGTACCTGACTGAGTTGGCGGCGAAATGCACGGCCAAGCGCATGGTGCCCGACTACATCAGCGAAAAAATGATGCTCAAGCTCAAGATAGATAAAAACGGCGAGGGTCACTGCTACACCTGCATGGGCTGCCGCAGCTTTCTGACCCCATACGTGGACGAAAACGGCAAGCCGAAATACTATGGCCGCTTCAATCAAGGAGTTGTTACCATAAACCTCGTGGACGCTGCGTTGTCCTCCGGTGGGGATATGGACAAATTCTGGGAGATTTTCGACGAGCGGCTGGAGCTGTGCCACCGCGCGCTCATGTGCCGGCACGAGCGTCTCAAGGGAACGCTGTCGGACGCGGCGCCCATACTCTGGCAGTACGGCGCGCTCGCGCGGCTGGAAAAGGGCGAGAAGATAGACAGGCTGCTTTTCGGCGGCTACTCCACCATCTCACTTGGCTACGCGGGACTCTACGAGTGCGTGCGCTACATGACCGGCAAAAGCCACACAGCTCCAGAGGCCACGCCCTTCGCGCTGGAGGTAATGCAGCGCATGAACGACGCCTGCAAAAGATGGAAGGCCGAGCATAACATCGACTTCTCGCTCTACGGCACGCCGCTGGAGAGCACGACCTACAAGTTTGCCAAGTGCCTGCAAAAGCGCTTCGGCGTCATTCCCGGCGTAACGGACAAAAGCTACATCACAAACAGCTACCACGTCAACGTCTGTGAGGAAATTGACGCATTTGAGAAGCTGAGGTTTGAGGCGCAGTTCCAGGCCCTGTCCCCCGGCGGCGCGATAAGCTACGTCGAGGTGCCGAACATGCAGGATAACATCCCCGCCGTTTTGCAGGTGATACGCTTTATCTACGACAACATAATGTACGCCGAGCTCAACACCAAAAGCGACTACTGCCAGGTCTGCGGCTTTGACGGTGAGATAAGCATCGTCGAGGATGACGGCAAGCTCATATGGCAATGCCCGAAGTGCGGCAATACCGACCAGGGCAAAATGAACGTCGCACGCCGCACCTGCGGCTATATCGGCACCCAGTTCTGGAGCCAGGGGAGAACACAGGAGATTAAGGACCGCGTATTGCACCTGTAAAAGGCGCCGCAGACTTCACGACCGGAGACCGCGAATAAAATGAAACTCGTTTTCTCCTGCGACATGTGCGTCGGAGACAACTCTTTGCGCGGAGCGTGCGTCGAATTGTTCGCCGGAGGCGGGCAAGCGAGGCGCGAAGCGCAGCGAATCCACTCAAATTGAAGGCCGCCTCTGGCGGCCTTCAATTTGAAAAACCGGAGGTTTTGCCTTGTATTACGGAAACATAAAAAACTGCGACATTGCCGACGGCTTGGGCGTTCGGGTAACGCTGTTTGTCTCTGGCTGCACGCATCACTGCCGCGGCTGCTTTCAGCCGGAGACCTGGGCGTTTGACTACGGCAAGCCCTACACGCAGGAGACAGAGCAGAGTATAATCGACATGCTCGCGCCGGATTACATTGACGGCTTGACACTTCTCGGCGGCGAGCCGATGGAACCGGAGAACCAGCGCGAGCTGCTGTCTCTGCTGCGCCGTGTGCGCGCCGTGTGCCCCGGCAAAAACGTCTGGTGCTACACCGGCTACACGCTCGAAGCCGACCTGCTTGGTGAAAGCCGCGCCCGCTGTGAGGTAACGGACGAGCTGCTGCGCCTTATTGACGTGCTCGTTGACGGTGAGTTTGTCGAAGCTGAGAAAAACATAAGCCTTGCCTTTCGTGGCTCGGAAAACCAGAGAATAATCGACCTAAACCAGACGCTCGAAACCGGCCGGACGGTCCTGCTCGAGCTGTAGGAAACGGCTTTGCCACTTTACCGGCAAAAAAAGCCGCCCCTTGTGGGGCGGCTTTTTCTCACTTATCTTACGCTGCAGAAAACAGGTTGAGCACATCCATCGTGGTGTCCTCGAAGTACGAGCATGCGGTGATAACGCACATGTAAGTGCCGGCCTTGACGCAGGCCATGCGCTGGAACACCTCAACCTCCGTGCCCTCAACAGACATGGTGCTGACGATATTGATACCGTCCGTCTCCTTACCGCAGAAGTCAAACTTGACCTTCTCGCAGGTGGTCACATTCATACCCATAGTCTCCATCTGAGGCGCAAGGTTTTCCAGAGCAACATCTATGTAGCCGCTGGCATCCATAGTGTTACCGTAAATCAGTCCGAGATTTTCCAGAACTACGTTGACATTCTCCATGGTCTCGCCATTTTCGGCCATCATGTCGTAGAAGGAATCGCTGTTGCGAAGCTGCTCGGCAAGCTCCTCGTCGTTCGTGGAGTCAGCAACCAAACCGTTGAGTGCGAGTATCTCTTCTTCGCTGTAGTAGGTCCAGTTATCATCCATGGTGCAGCTTATGCCCACGAAGTCGTTCTTATAAACTCCGCCGTTCATGGAGCCGAGCTCGACATCTTCCTCAGGCGCCGGCTCATCCGCAGGCTCGGGCGTAGACTCGGTTTTGTCGTCCTCGGGGGCAGCGCTCGGTGTGGTGTTGTCGCTGGGGGTTACGTTGCCCTTGGGCTCGGAGCCGCAGGCAGTCAGCGCAAATACAAGCGCAAGCGCCAGCACAAGCGCAAGAAGCTTTTTCACGTTTTTCATTTTAATTTTTCCTCCCTTTATTCAATATCTCAAAAGCGTGAGTACCAGTAAAAATTTTATCAAAAATACCGTAAAAATCAATAGTCAACATTCATAAATTCGTACTTCCCAAAACAGATATTTTCGGGAACCTGAGCCGTCCTGCCTCGACATAACCGGACCTTATCCCCCATAGCTGCTTCCTCTGCGGCGCATCTTTGATAAAATTGGGCGCAGATTGTTGACAGCAGAGTGGAGTTTCTGATAAAATGTACATTGAATACATTTGCCGTCTAAGGGAGGATTTGTCCATGTACTACTGCCATGTTCAATTTTATTTAATCGGACGCGGGAGTCAGGCATTCGAAGCTATAAAACAGATAACGCCCCCTGAGCGGTTTGACTACGCCTTCGACGAGAGTGAGTATCCCGAGCCCGAGCCGTGCTCACGCGCAGACGTAATTTTCGCTGCCGTCGGGAAAGAGAACGGGAGAAAGTCACTGTCTGATTTGCTCGACTGTACGCGCGAAGGCGCTCAGCTTATTCTTTTGGCTGACGAGGGCAGCTTTTCCCTGCCGCCAGAAATGCTTGACGCAGTATACGACGTGTGGAAAACACCGATGACAGACGAGGAGCTTCGCTTCCGTTTCACACGCTGGCAGCGCATATACACAGCGCGCTGCGACGCATGGCAGACATCGCAGTATCTTGAATCGACCATAAACAGCATCCCCAGCCTTATATGGTACAAGGATAAAAACGGCATACACGAGAAGGTCAACGACAGCTTCTGCGAAACCGTTGGCAAGGCAAAGCACGACGTTCAGGGGCAGCGCCACGCCTACATCTGGGACGTGGAGGAGGATGACCCTGCCTGCATAGAGTCAGAGCGCATAGTGATGGAGCACAGAGAAACCTGTGTCTCTGAGGAGATTATAAGCACCGGCGGAGGCGAACGCCTTCTTACTACATACAAGTCCCCTCTTTACGACCTGGACGGCAGCGTCATGGGCACCGTGGGCGTGGCTATAGACAAAACGCAGGAGCGCGCGTATGAGCTCGAGCTGCTGCGTCAGAACCAGGTTATGGAGACCATATTCACTTCCCTCGACTGTGGCATAATCTGCCACACTCTCGACGGCTCACGTATTATTCGCGTCAACCAGGCCGCGCTGAACATCCTCGGCTATGCCTCGAAGGACGAGATGACTCGTGACGGCTTTTTTATGGTTGCCAGCTCTGTCGTTGACGACGACAGGGAAATGATGCTCGAGCGTATAATGTCGCTGAAAAAGCCGGGCGACAGCGCCGGCGCCGAATACAGGGTCAAGCACCCCGACGGGCGCATACTCCATGTCACGGGCAGCTTCAAGCTCATAGAGGAAAACGGCGAGCTGTTTTACCAGCGCTTCCTGCTCGACTGCACCGCTCAGAAGCTGCGCGAGCAGAACGAGCGAAAGGAGAACGAACGCCGCCACTCCGAGCTGCTGCACGCGCTGAGCGTGGACTATAGCCTTGTTTGCGTATTTGACCTCAACTCAGGCCGTGGGCACGCCATTCGCCGCGGCGAATGTGCTGTCGGCATACTCGACGCCACCTTCGACGGTGAGCTGTTGCTTGACGAATGTATGGGAAGCTACATAAATTTCTGCGTCTATGCCGACGACAAGCAAATGTTGACCTCTCTATTCATCGAAGGCGGGCTGGAGCAGGAGCTTAACAGCAAAAGCGTCTATGCCGTCAATTACCGTACCATGTGTTGCGGTGAGATGAAATACTTTCGCCTCAAGGCCGTGCGCACCGGAGACTGGAGCCGCGGCCGCAGCGTTGTGCTTGGCTTCCACAATGTGGATGACGAGATGCGCGCCGAGATGGAAAAAAAGAACCTGCTTGAGGATGCGCTGTTCCAGGCCAACCGTGCCAGCAGGGCAAAGAGCACCTTCCTTTCAAATATGTCCCACGACATACGCACACCAATGAACGCCATAGTCGGCTTCACCACGCTGGCGCTGACTCATCTCGGGCAGACGGAGTTGGTTGAGGAGTATCTTAAAAAAATTCTCACTTCCGGCAACCACCTCGTCAGCCTGATAAACGACGTGCTGGATATGAGCCGGATTGAAAGCGGCAAGATGCACCTCGAGGAGGCACTCTGCCGCCTGCCGGATATTCTCCACGGTCTGCGCAGTATTGTCCAGGGTGACATAGCTGCCAAGCAGCTGGAGCTGTTTATCGACACGGTTGACGTTTACGATGAAGAAATCTATTGCGACAAGCTCCGGCTAAATCAGGTACTGCTCAATCTTCTGAGCAACGCAATAAAGTACACCGGCGCCGGCGGAATTGTCAGCGTGAGAATCATTGAAAAGCCCGGCGCTCCCTCCGGCTTTGCGAATTTCGACTTCTGCATCCGCGACACAGGCATCGGCATGAGCGAGGAGTTTGTCGAGCATATCTTTGAGCCCTTCGAGCGCGAGCGCAATTCCACAATAAGCGGCATACAGGGCACAGGCTTGGGCATGTCGATAACCAAAAATATTGTCGAGATGATGAACGGCAGCATCGATGTAAAAAGCGAGCAGGGCGCAGGCACGGAGTTTACCGTTCACCTGACCTTCCGCCTCGGCTCGGAGCCCAAGGAGCCGGTAACCATACCCCAGCTCAAAAACTGCCGCGCCTTGGTTGTGGACGACGACTTCAACACCTGCGACAGCGTGTCATATATGCTCCAGCAGATTGGCCTGCGCGCGGAGTGGACGCTCTCCGGCCGTGAAGCCGTCCTGCGCACGCGTCAGGCGAAGATGCGCGGCGACAACTACAGCGTGTACCTTATTGATTGGCTCATGCCAGATATGAACGGAGTGGAGGTCGCGCGAAGAATACGCATGGAAACAGGAGACGATGTACCGATAATCGTGCTGACCGCCTATGATTGGTCGGACATTGAGGAGGAGGCCCGGCAGGCGGGTGTAACAGCTTTCTGCAGCAAGCCGCTGTTCCTTTCCGAGCTTCGAAGCTGCCTGCACTCCGTGGTCACTGCCGGCAGCGAAAGCAGTGAACCCGTCAAAACTACCGTGAAGATACGCTCCGGCCACATACTGCTGGCCGAGGACAACGAACTCAATCAGGAGATTGCCACGGCAATACTCCAGGAGGCGGGCTTCACCACCGACGTGGCCTCCAACGGACAGATAGCCGTTGACATGCTAAAGGCCTCTCAGCCGGGCTATTACAGCCTGGTGCTCATGGACGTACAGATGCCCGTGATGGATGGCTACTCCGCGACTAAGCAGATTCGCGCACTGCCTGACAGCGCTCTGTCCTCCATTCCCATCTTAGCCATGACCGCCAACGCATTTGAGGAAGACCGCCAGACCGCCCTGAAATGCGGTATGAACGGCCATGTGACCAAGCCAATAGACATCAAAAAGCTGTTTGAGACTCTTGATATGCTACTCAGATAAAATAAGCCGCCTGAATGGGCGGCTTATTTTATCTGTCATTATCGCTTTTCAGGGCCGTCACTGCGTATAGTACACGCGCAGAAGGCCGATATCTGTATCCGTCAGTCCTATGGCTTTTCGCAGATATCCATCAAGATCTCCGTACATTCTGCGGACGCTGGAAAGAAATTCTTCAAGACACTCGGGAAACACATACAGCACCACCTTCATGAACGCCAACTCACGCTCGTCCGTGCCGTTTTTTTCAAGCTGCTCGTACTCGCGGCCAAGGGAGACATTGGTGAGAAAATAGTCCTCTCGCGCGTCATCTGGGGACACACCCAGCGCCGTGAGCAGCAAAAGAGCCGCGATACCCGTGCGGTCCTTACCCTGAACGCAGTGCCAGAGCACCGTTTCCCCCTTTGCTTCGAGCAACACGCGGAAAAACCGTGCCCAGGCCCGCACACAGAACTCGTCCCCGGCCATTACGCGGTACATGAGCATAAACTGCTCAAACACCTCCCTGGGAGTCAGGTCAATCGCACGGCTTTTGTACGGCAGGTCCGGCAGCACGGGAATGTGGCAGTACTTCGCCCCGGCTATCTCCAGATCAGGCTTGTGTTCCGTCTCGCTCGCGTCGCGGAAATCTACCACGTGGCGGACAGCATATTTCCCCGTCAGCTTCGTCATGTCCGCGGGTGATACTCTGTCCAGCTCCGCCGTGCGCAGCAGAACGCCGTCCTTCACGCGTCGACCGTCCGGCGTTTTTATCCCGCCGAGCTCGCGCGCGTTGCTTATTCCCTGAAAATCAATAAACATATCTATGTACCCGTTTCCCGCCGCGCCCTTGCGCGGCGTTTTTCCGTTTTCCAATCTTATTCCCCTGCTAAATCCGCAAATAGCGTTACCGCGCGGCAGACTGGAATCTATTTCAACCTTAAAAGCGCATTAAACTTCTTCCTGATACCTTTTCTGCAAATACAAAGTATCACTGGACGGCGTAGCTGCTTCGGGCTGGAGTCCAGCCTATGGTTATAGGCACGATGCGCTCCGCTCCGTCTGCACCCTGCACTCCGCTCAGGGCGCCCGTATCGGAGCTGATATGCTCCTGGTCCGTGAACAGATACACCCTGTCAAAAAGCGAGAACAGAAGTTCAGGGTCCTGACCTATTTCCCCGCTGCTTCCCAAACGCAGCTCCGCTGTTTGACACAGCACGGAGCACTTAAGCCCCAGCTCGTGCGCCGCCTCGCACATGCGCATTGCGAAGGTGGACACACTGCTGGCAATGCTCGGCGAGCTGGTCATCTCCTGAGAATAAACTATATCCTCCGTGCGCGGATGGGCGATACCGGTGAGCAGTACCTCGTCAAAGCCCATGCCGGCCAGCTCGGTCATTATGTCGGTGATGTATTGCCTTGTGCCGCGGTTGTAGGGGTCAAGCCAGCTTCCGCCGCTGTCGGTTATAACCTGACCGTTGCTGTCCTTAAGCGCCAACGGGGAATTTCGCAACGCCATCGCGTCGTCCATGAGCGTGGCAAGCTCAGCCACAAGGTAAATCCCCTGCTCCTTCATCTGCTCAACGGCCTTGCGGATATCCTCCGTTCCGTTCACGCTGTAAGAGTCAGTCAGGCCCACGCCGCTGTAATAGCTCAGGTGCCCGTCGGAGGTTTTGAGCTGTAGCACCATCGCGTCCTGGTTCTCCGCCTCAAGTCCGGTGGCGAGATAGGTAAGCTGCGCGGCGGTCACGGCCGTCGCCGGCACATAACGTGCGCGCATGGCCGTCAGGTTCTCCCCCACAGGCAGGTCCATATCGTCAAACCCCGCCTCGTCAACGACAATTTCCGCATCCACCAAGGGGCGCTCAAAGTCGTCGCCAGGGTCGTCCGTATTTGGTGCAAAGGGGCTGCCGTCAGCACGCATATAGGGCAGCACAAGACTCAGCCCGTCCTTTTCGTACACAACGAACTGCTGCATATAGCTGAACAGCCAGAAGATACCGATAAGCATGACGGCCAGTACGAACAACACAAGCGTTATAAGCCAGTTATATTTGCGTCTGCCCCTGTATACTGTTTTGGGTCTGCCCATTTGCAAAAGTCTCCTGTGTCATATTCTCCGGACCAGCCGCGAAACTCATCCGCGGCTTTCCAGTTCGCGTATCATATCCACACGCTGCGCGTGGCGTCCGCCCTCGAAGGAGGCGGACAGGAACGTGTCCACTATCTTCATCGCCAGTCCGCTGCCAACGGTGCGCGCGCCGAGAGCTAAAATGTTCGCGTCGTTGTGGCGGCGTGTGTACTCAGCGCTGTAGCAGTCCGAGCAAAGCGCCGCACGTATACCGTGAATCTTGTTGGCGGCAATCGAGATTCCGATGCCGGTGCCGCATATGAGTATACCCTTTTCGCACTCGCCCGAAACCACCGACCGGCTGACCGCCTCGGCGTATGCCGGATAGTCGCAGCTATCCTCATTATAGGTGCCGAAGTCCTTGTACTCCACACCCTTCTCGCCCAGGCACTTCATGATATACTGCTTGAGCTGATATCCCCCGTGGTCACATCCTATTGCAAGCATTGTCCTTTACCTCCATGTTATAGATTTTTTGTAACAAAAAAGCCTCTTCGCGCCGCGCCCTTGCGCCTCCGGCTCAGGGCGCCCGCGTCCCCTCGATTTAAAAGCTGCAAAGCAGCTTTCAAATCGATTTTCTAAAACGGCCAGCTCGGGAACCAGGCCAAAAGGTTGTGGCTGTACCACTGCGGCACCCTCAGTCCGGACAGCACCGGATAAAACGCCGCAAACAGCGCAAGGCTCACCGCCGTAAAGCTGTACAGCGGCCAGCGCCTCCCGCCGCAGTCGCACAGGTGCGAAAACACATAGCCGAGCGCGAGCACCAGAAACACGGTGCACGGAAAGTAGTGGTACTCAAAGGTTATCCGCGGCACCAGCACCCAGGGCAAAAGCTGCGCAAGATATCCCAGCAGGATAAACGCCGCCGTCCCGTCCCTGCGGCGAACGGCCGCGAAGCCCTCGCAAAGCACCGCCGCAAAGCCTCCCCAGCACAGCATGGGGTTGACAAACGCGCCGAAGGATGACTTCGTGCCGTCGTCGAAGTATTTCAGGTAGTAGAGTATCGGCCGCGCGTCGAAAAGCCACTGATACCAGCTTGAGGAATAGGGGTGCGTGGCGTCCACGCCGGCGTGGTAGGAAAACATAAAGCTCTGATTTTCCAGCACTATGTCGAGGTATTCACGCGTAAAGTACATCGACACGCCGCTCAGCCCGCTGGCCTTGCCGTATGGGTAGTAGCTCAGATAATAGACAAGGCAGGGCGCGACAACGAAAAACAGCAGGCACCAGAGTATGTTCTCCGCCGTCTCATAGATATAGTGCCACTTCTTCCCCGCGCGGCACAGCTTCACGCCGCGGTAAACCCTGTCGCCCAGCCAGAGCACACCCAGGCCCGCACCGGCATAGATGCACGTCCACTTGCTCGCCGCGCCCAGGCCGAAGCTCAGGCCCGCCAGCGCCAGATACGGCAGCCAGGCCCGCCGCGGCTGCTTTGCCCCGCGCTCCGCTGTCAGATACATGTACATGAACAGGTACATCAGCAGGATGAAAAACACCGCGTAGGTGTCTATGGTGGCAATGCGCGTCTGGGTGAAGTGCATGAAGTCAAAGGCAAACACGGCCGTACAGCAGGCGGCGACGGAGGTTTTGCCAAAGAGCTTTTTGAGAAAAGCATACATCACCGGAAGCATCAGCACGCCGAAAAGCGCGCCCATAAAGCGCCAGCCGAAGGGCGTCATGCCGAACAGGCGTACGCCCAGCGAGATGATAAGCTTTCCCAGCGGAGGGTGGCTGACCTCGTAGGGGTACACCTCCTGCACATTTTCAAAGGCCGTGCGCGCATGGTAAATCTCGTCGAAGTACGCGCTGTTCAGGTAGTACGGCTCGTCCGGCACGGTGTCCTGCTCGTCAATGAGCGTGCGGCAGCCCTCGTCACAGCTCAGGCGGGACGCGCCGATGCGCGCGCCATCCGCGCCGTAAAGCGCAATCTCGCCTAACCAGAGCTGCTCCGCGGCGACAATGCGCACAAAGCGCACGGGTCCGTTGTCCTCCGCCAGCTCGGCATACTGCCACTTGAACAGGTCGCCGTGCTCCTGCTTCATCGCCGTCTGGTCAGCCCAGCTCTCGCCGTCGGCGGAAAATTGCAGGCGGTAGGAGCCGGAGTAAAGACCGGAATAGTACATCATCGCGCCTATCTCCCGCGGCTCGTCGAGCTCTATCAGGGCGTACTGCCCGCGCTCGGTAAAGCGGCAAAAGGTCTGCGGCGCGGTGTTCACGCCAAGGTTTGTAAACGCGGCCGCAGCGTAGACAAGCGTGATTATCAGCACGGCCGCGGTGTCCCGCCGCGACGCGCGACTTGCGGCCGCAGCCGGCTCTGCGTCGAGCTGCATCACCGGCAGGTACTCGGAAAACACAAGCGCGAGAAAGCCCAGCGCCGCAACGGGAAAAATCAAAGTCAGATAAGCCATTTCATTACCTCTGCAAAAGCTGTGGTTCTGAATGTGAGAATACAGTATACTACAAATCATGGAAAATGTCCATATATCAATGTTGCGTATGGGGACATGGAGTGATATAATGGGCGCAAAAGCTGACGGAGGAGGCGGCAATGGGCGAGCTGAGAAAAATTCCCGGCGTCGGAGCGGGCATTGAGCAGGATTTGATAAATATCGGCATAAATGAAATTGCCGGGCTGCGCGGGCACGACCCCGAGGAGCTCTACGCGCGCCACAATCTCCGCAAAGGCTTCACCGACGACCGCTGTATGCTGTACGTCTTTCGCTGTGCGGTGTACTTTGCCGAAAATGAGGAGCATGAACCGGAGAAGCTGAAATGGTGGTACTGGAAGGACCACGAATATCCGCAGAAGTAAAAACAGCCCCCGCCGCG
>CATJWG010000113.1 GCA_949744165.1 uncultured Eubacteriales bacterium
GCTCAAGAAGAGCGGAGGACTCAATCTTATCCCAGTCGTAGAGGAAAGAATTGATGATGCCCTTTTCCAGATACTCGTAGCCGTCGTTGGAGCCGACGCTTACGGGGTTGCAGCCGATGGCGGTGACCCAGTTGGAGTTGTAGCCGCCGGTTACGCGCATGTTCAGACCGGCCATGTCGGCCATGGAGTTAATCTCCTTGCTGTCCTTGAAGCCGACGGGCATAGGCGTGGAGGAATGCAGCGTCACAACGTAGAGGTTGGACAGACTCTCAGTGTAATAATCAGTTTCCTCAAGCATGGCGGTGAGGACTGCGGAGCCGACGTCACCGTTCTTGACGCCCATCATGGGGAGGGTAAGAGCCTCGGCGGGACGATAGAGTCCGGCGTAAATGGTCATTGCGCTCCAGAAGCCGTCAGTCAGACCGCCGACGCAGTTGCTCACGCAGTCCATGATAGAGCCGAGCTGGCCGTTAGCGCAAATCTGGAAATCGAGCTGACCGTTGCTCTGCTCACGCAGCATGTCGGCCCACTCAGTCATCGCTACATAGGCGCAGGAATTCTCTGGGTTGGGGTAGTCAATCTTGAAGGTGTAGGTTTTGCCGTCGTTTTCCACGGGGGCGGGGGTGTTGTTGTCCGCGGAAGCGGAGGCGTTGCTGTCATTTTTGGGGGAGCTGCTGTTTGCCGGAGCGTTTGCATTGTTGTTGCCGCAGCCAGCCAGCAGCATGGCAGCAATAAGAACGAGCGCCAAAGTCGCAGTAAGCCTGGTCTTTTTCATTTTTTGCTCTCCTTTACAAATGTTGTTGTATGTCCTCAAACACCGGGCCCGTATATCAGGTTGGGCAGCCAGGTGGTCATACCGGGGAAGAAAATAACAAGCACCGTCACGGCGAAGATTGCGATGCAGTACGGGAGTATGCCCTTGAAGATTCGGGTAAGCGGCACCTCATTTGATATGGTTGAGGCTACGAACACGCCGAAGCAGATAGGCGGTGTTATGGAGCCGGCACACATTATCATGACGATGACCACGCCGAACCAGATAGGGTCAAAGCCCAGTCCGGTGGCAACCGGCAGAAAAATTGGCACAGTGAGCAGCACCGTGGCCATGGAGTCCATGACCATGCCCAGCAGGAAGTAGATGACTACGATGATGAGCATTATCACATAGCGATTTACATCCATACCAGTTGCCAAGTGCGCGAGATTCTGCGGAAGTCCGGTGGCGGTAAGGAAGTAGCCGAACACATAGGCGCCGAGCATTATCATAAACACCATGCAGATGGATTTCACTGAGTCGGACAGCGCCTTGATAAAGTCCTTTATATTGAACTTGCCTACGGCCACGGTGTAGATGAAAGCCAGCAGGCAGCCTATTGCGGCGGCCTCGGTGGCAGAGAATATTCCGGAGAACATACCGCCGATAACTGCGGCGAAGAGTACCACGATGGGAATAAGCCCAATCAGGGAGCGGAGCTTTTCCTGCATTGTGTAGCTCTGGCCCTTGGGGCCCAAGCTCGGGTTTATTATGCAGCAGATTGAGCAGGCCGCTATGTACGCGATAAGAAGGACTACGCCGGGAATAATTCCGGCGGCGAAAAGACGCCCGACCGAGCAGGTGGCGATGACGCCATAGAGAATAAAGCCCGTGCTTGGAGGTATCAGCCAGCTAAGCGTGCCGCCCGCGGCCGCCGTGGCAAGGCTGAGCCCGCCGTCGTAGCCGTGCCGTTTCATCTCGGGATAGGAAAGCCGGCCCATAGTCAGCACCGTCGCGTTTGTCGCGCCGCATATGGCGCCGAAGCCGCCGCAGGCAACCAGAGTGGCGAAGCTCAGTCCGCCGGGCAGACGGCCGAGCCAATGCTCACAACAGTCGTATAGCCCTTTGCCCATTCCGGACATCAGCGCAAAGGAGCCCATGAGAACGAACAGCGGGATGACTACCATTGTGTAGCTTGAAGCGTTGGTGAACGGAACGGTGCGGAACAGGAAGATAGCCTGCTGCCAGCTGCCGGTTGCTGCCCAGTAGCCCACCAGTCCGACGAAGAACATGGACATACCCATGTTCATGCCGAAGAAAGTTAATCCAATCATCGCAAGTATGCCGATGATTCCCAATAGTGTCAGATTCATTGAGCAAACAGCACCACCTTTTCAAATTTTGCCCTTCCTCCGCAGTTACCACGCCGGTACATGGACCCGCTTTGGAATTTTCCCATTACATTTTTTACAGTCATTGACTGTGCCGAGGTACATTTTCGTCAAAAAAGGATATTAAACGACGCGTTTATCGCCAATTCATTGGACACATAAGATGTTATCATAGTAAAATTGCACTGTCTACTTTCAATCCTGACAAAAGAATCACAGTATGGATAACACAATTTACAACTGTTGCCCACAATCAACATATCAACATACTATATTAATATGAGTGTAGCAATGTTTCTTGTAAAATATTACAGGAAACTCAAGGAAAGTTGTGGTTACATGACAGTTTTATTTTATTTTTTCACATGATATCATCAAATACATAATGATTATGCGTATGCGGCACTGTCAGCTTTGCCAAAAGCAGAGGGAGTGCGGCGCACGCGGATAAATGTAACTGTTAATAACCGAAAAAAGGAGCGAAAAGAAAATGATAGAAAGAGCAGCAGACGTAAAGCTTAAGGTACTGCCGGTGCTGGCAACTGCAGAGCATTTGTATTATTACGAGGGACCGTGCCGCTTTGGTTCGGGCGAGGCACTGCAGCCGGGATATGACCGCCTTGCCAACGCGCAGAAGACGGAGACTTTCCTTGGCAAGGTTAGAGAGTGCTGCGGCGAGGGAATAGAGCTCATGGAGCCCGTGTTCCTCAGCCGCACTGACGACTGGGACAACTGTGAGGAGATGTGGGAGAAGGCTGCTCCGGCGGCCCGCGAGTGCGACTTTGCCGTATGTATGCAGGGTATCGCATGTGACGACCTGATTATGGAGTTTGCTGAGCGCTTCAAAAAGCCCATTGCGACGACGCCTATATCAGGCTTCTCCGGCACCATTACCGTCGCCACAATGAAGGCCAAGACCGGCAGCTACGAGGCTTACGGCTTCTATAAGTGGGAGGACCTGAAAAGAACGCTCAATACCATGCGCGCACGCAAGGTTATCCAGACCAGCCGCTTTTTGTGCATTACCCGCTTCGGCAACCCCACTTCATACAGTAGCGTTGACTCCTTCAACAGCTATGAGGCAATCACAAGTAAGCTGGGTGTACGCTTCCGTTTCCTGAACATACACGAGTTCTTTGAGCAGATGACGCCCGCGGCTGAGGGCGGAAATTCCACTACGCCGGGCCGTAAGACTCCCGACCTGGACGAGAAAGACATGGAGCTGGCCAACAAGATATGCGACGAGCTTGTCGCCGGCGCCGAGGAAAATACCATGGAGCGCGATAAGCTTCTCCAGTCAGTTATCGCATATGTGCTGGTGAGAAAGAACATGGACCTGAAGGACTGCTGCGGCTTCACGGCTCCATGTCCCGACGCCTGTTCTACCCGCCGTCTCAACGAGATAGGCTTCACCTTCTGTCTGACCCACTCGCTGAACATGGAGCAGGGGATTCCGTCGGCCTGCGAATACGACGTGGACGCGGTCCTTTCGCAGCAGGCGCTCATTGCTGTGTCGGGCAAGTGCCCGTACATGGGCAACACCTGTCCGCTGCCGATGGAGGACGGACACCTGTCCCCACGCTTCGGCACCACGCCCGAGCAGCTTGCAAGACTTGAGGCGATGGCGGACAATGAAAACCTGTATATGATGCAGCACTCGGTTGCCCACCGCCGCATACACGACGAGAAGG
The DNA here is from genome assembly GCA_949744165.1 of uncultured Eubacteriales bacterium. GTDB lineage: Bacteria > Bacillota > Clostridia > Oscillospirales > Oscillospiraceae > JAMPGF01. Next base: position 3,837 of record CATJWG010000113.1, read on the forward strand.
CCGACTCGAAATACGCAGTGCGCCACTTTGCCATAGACCAAGGCTTCGGAGCAACATTACGCTACGACTTTGACGTGGACGCGGGACGGGAGATGACCTTCTGCCGCTTCTCGCCAGACGGAAGCAAGCTGTTCATCGGCTCAGGAGAGATAGTTTTGGGCGGAGGCTATAACGGCTATAACTGCTCGCAGCTTGTTTACTTCAAGGTTAAGGACCAGGCCAAGACATGGAAGTCCCAGTGCCTGGCGGGCAACCACTGCACGATGGTTTACGGCAATTATGTCCGCGAGCTTACAGATTTGGCGGAGTCTCTGGGCGTTGAGCCTGTGGTGGCAGACTGATATGAGCTCGAATGAGCGGATAAAGGAGCTTATACTCTCCTCGAAGAAGGTTGCGGCGGCGGATATGGCGGAGATAAAGGGCGCAATGCCGCTGAAGAAGGAGTTTTTTGCTCGCAAGCTCAGGGATTTTGTGCTGCACCGTTATATGCTTTCCCCAGAGGATGAGCTGCCGGAGGATTTCGGTGAGCTGACGGAGCTGAGTCTTTCACAGAGCATGAAGATATCTCCGGAGTTGGTGCGTGAGTTTGACCTGGCAAAGAGCTGCGACGGTGCGACCTCGGCGATGGCGAAGAAGGTCTTGCTGTTTATGACAATACAGCGAGAGCTGGGTATTGAGCTGCCCGCTATGGAGAGCGCGCGCCTGAAGTCCCTGTCCCAGCTTGCCGACATGGCTTGGGACGAAATGCTCAAGGCTCCGGACTGGAACGGAAAACTCGAGTAAGCCTGCTTCCGAACAAACACAGGGTCCTTTTCGGGGCCCTGTGTATCTTATAGTTCACATGACGCTTGCGCTTCGTCAATAAACGAGTATAATAAAGTTACAGACAGCCGTATGTGTGCGGCGATGAAAAAGGAGGATATTACATGAGCGTCAATCACAACCGCGAGGGAAAATATGCGCAGTACATAATGCAGGACCTTGTCTTGCCGCCTGAGCACGCCACGCCCGAGGCCGTGACCAAATACGAGCAGAAGGGGGCGAAAAAGCGCGTCCACTGGATAGACGGCAACAACGTCCCCGGCTCGTTCCAGCTCAACACTGCATGGTATTTCAAACCAAACCGTGACCTCCTGCTTGGGCCCAACGCAGAGACGGAGACCTTCGGTAAGTGGGAGTGCCACGTCCACGACGTGGACGAGATGCTCTGCTTCTATGGCTCCGACCCCGAGAATCCTTTTGACCTCGGCGGCGAGGTGGAATTTATCATGGGCGATGAGACCTATGTGCTGACACGCAGCTCACTGATATTCATACCAGCCGGAATTCCGCACTCCACTCCGCTGCTCAACCGCGTGGACAGGCCGATTTTCCATTTCTCCGCCGTGCTCAGCTCGGAATACAAAATGAACTGACAGGGGCGCGCGCACGTTTTTTGCAGCAGAGCTATGGAGAAAAGCAAATATGACAGCCCCGGGATGAACAGGGAGGGCACGGGACCGGACGATATCTTCCCCTGCCCCTTCTGCGGAGGCACGGCGCGTATTGCGGTGTTCTGTCTCGATGGGGACGAGCTTTATCAGGCACTGTGCGACCGCTGCGGAACTCCGAGCTATTTCAGCGACACAAAACAGGGCGCCATGGACGCATGGTGCAGGGAAAAGTAAGCGTCACGCACCGTGCAAAGCGCGGTGCGTGACACTTACTTTTTGATATGTGTGTCCGGCAGGGGTATGTTTGTGCGTCCGAGAATATAGTCGGTGCTCGTCCCGTAAAAGTCCGCCAGCCTGAGCAGATGTGCCACCGGTATAGTTTGAAAGCCCCGCTCATAGCGGGAATAGACGGTCTGAGAAATGCCCAGCATATCCGCGACATCCCTCTGGAGCAGGTCACTGTCCTCCCGCAGATCTTTTAAGCGCTGAAAATACATATTGCCACCTCAATAGTACTTATTAATACTATCGGCAATAGCACAAAATTGTGTTATATTGTCCCTTGCAGTACCTATAAGTACTGCAAGGGGTGCCGCCCAGTGGAAAAAGATCCTCCCTCAAAGTGCCCGATGAGGACATGCACTTTGAGGGAGGCGCTTAAATCATTCGTCTATTATCTTCTCAAAACGGTACTTCTGCCTTACGTTCGGATACTTCTCGTGGTCTACCTCGGACATGAACATCTCCAGCGGGCGAGCGGAGAGCTTGCCGGGGCCGTACAGCGGGCGGTAAATCATCAGCTTGTCGCCCGTCTCGGTGTGCGTGGCGACGCCGACTATCTCGTACAGGAACATATTCGGCTCTGAGGTGCGCTGTGCGGGTGTAAGCAGCGTGCGCTTGAAATGCGCGGCGTGGTCGCCGGGGTAGAACTTTCTTTCGTTTTCCATGGTTAGCCTCCTTTTCCGTTTGCCGGCGTGCTATGCCTGTATTATACTACCGGCACGGCGCAAATGGCAAGGAAATTCGGCGGCTTTTTCAGGTGTGAACAATTTTGTAGTATGCCCGCGCGGTGAGGGAGTATATCAGCACGTAGACCAGCGCGAAAACAAGGAAAGCTCCGAGACAGCATACCGCGAAAAGCTGAACGTTGTACAGCCCGAACAAAGTCAAAAGGCGCGTTATAAGCTTAAAGGCAAAGAAAATATGCACGCCCGCCATGGCAAGCGGCAGGAAAAACACCGTGATAACCTGGCTGTGTATGCTCGACTTGACCTCGCGCCGGCTCATGCCGACCTGCTGCATTATTCGGAAGCGCCCAGCGTCTTCGAAGCCCTCGGACATCTGCTTGTAATAGATTATCAGGGCCGTGGCCATCAAAAACAGCAGTCCAAGGAAAATTCCCAGGAAGAAGAAGCCGCCGTGCATGGCGTAGAACTCCTCGGCGTTTTCCGCGCGGGTTTCGATGTTGAACAGGCCGTACTCATAGCGCTTGCTGTCGTTGGCGGCAACGTGCTCGTACAGCTTTTCACTCAGCTCAATTTCCTTCAGGGGGGAGGCGTCCACGTCAAAGCCCACCTGAAGGCGCAGGGCGAAGCCTCCGTTGCCGGGGTCGAGCGCGGCATAGGCGTCACGCAGGGCGTACAGGTCCTCCCGGCACACCACAAGGCCGATTGTGTTGCCGACGAAGGAGACAAGAGCGTCGCTGCGGTCGAGCACCTCGCTGCGGGCGGGGGAGAGACAGAGGTCTATGCCAAGTGCGCTGAGGGTGTCGGGAAGCGCAAAACTCAGGTTTTTCGCGCTTACAAGTGCGTTGCCGGGCTCGAGCGCGACGGGCTCGCCCGTTTTGGCGCTGTAGCTCTCGTCGCTGAGAAAGTAGCAGATGACGCGCCCAGGGTCGAGGTTGGAGGCGTTGTCGTCGTAGACAAGAGCACCGTCCCGCATGAACAGGTACAAATCCATGGACTCCGTGACCGTTATATTTGCCGCGGCCAGACCCTCGCCGGCGGTTATGCGGCGGACGTCCTCAATGGCAATGTCACTCGTATCCGCACCGGGCTTGCGAAAGGACAGGGAAATGTCGCTGGGCCAGCGCTCGCGCAGGGTGTCCTCGCTGCCGAGATACAGGCACAGCGTCGAGGATACTGTAACCAGAACCATGGTCGAGAGGATACATATCGAGGCCAGGCCCGCGGCGTTTCGCTTCATGCGGTAGAGCAGGCCGGACACGGCTGTAAAGTGCGCGGTCTTGTAATAGTAATTTTTGTTGCTGCGCAGCATTTTCAACACAGCGATGCTGCCGGAGATGAACAGACAGTAGGTGCCAATGATAACAAGCAGCACGGCCACGAAAAACAGAGCCAGCGCATCGAGCGGGGACTCGACTATTACCGCGATGGCATAGCCCCCGCCGAGCGTGAGCAGGCCGAGCACCGTGAGGGGCCACTTGGTTTTTGGCTCCTGCTCGCCGACATTTGCCGAGCGCAGCAGTTCTATCGGCTTGGAAAAGCCGATGCGGCGCAGGTTGGTAAGCAGGTTGAGGAAGAAAATGACGCAGAACACCACGGCGGTGAACCACAGCGAGAAAAACGACACGTTAAAGCCGAAGGGAACATCAAAGCGCAGCAGCGAGCAGAGGATGAGCAGCAGAAGCTTTGACAGCAGGATGCCCACAAGCAGACCGCCGGCGATGCCTATCACTGCGGCGTAAACGCTCTCCCAGAGCAACACGCGCGCTATGTGGCGCTTTTCCATGCCGAGAATGTTGTAAAGCCCCAGCTCGCGCTCGCGCCGCTTCATGAGGAAGCTGTTGGTGTAGGACAGCACAAGCGTGGCGAAAATGGCGATTATCACCGCGCCGAGGGCCATTATAACCTCAACATAGCTGCCGCCGCGCATTTTTGTCATCGCTTCATTGCCGTTGAGATACAGCATGATGTAAAACATGGCCACGCAGCCGACGCAGGAGAGAAAGTAGGGGATGTAATAGCGGGCGTTTTTCTGTATGCTCTGGCGCGCCATGCGCGAGTAAAAGCCGCGGTTAGTCATTGAGCTCACCGCCTTGGGCAATAACCGTGAGCGTGTCGGAGATTTTGGCGAACATCTCCTCGGAGCTCTGCTCGGCACGGTAAAGCTGGTGATAGACCTGCCCGTCGCGCAGAAACAGCACACGCTTTGCGTGGCTGGCGGCGTTAACGGAGTGGGTGACCATTAATATGGTCTGACCTTCGGCGTTTATCCGCGAGAACAGCGAGAGCACGGACTCCGCCGCGCGGGAGTCCAGCGCGCCGGTGGGCTCGTCGGCAAGGAGTATCTGCGGGCTTGTGATAAGCGCACGCGCCGCGGCCGTACGCTGCTTCTGGCCTCCGGAAATCTCGTAGGGGTATTTGCAGAGAATCTCCGTTATGCCGAGCTTTTCAGCAAGCGGCACAAGACGCTGGTGCATCTCCTTATAGCTCTTGCCGGAGAGCACAAGGGGAAGATATATATTGTCCTGCACAGAGAAGGTGTCCAGCAGGTTGAAGTCCTGAAACACGAAGCCGAGATTCTCGCGGCGAAAGGCGGCC
>CATJWG010000114.1 GCA_949744165.1 uncultured Eubacteriales bacterium
CCGGCGCCTCTCTCGGGGACATAATCATGCTGCTGGTGGCAGTGTTCGTTGTTCTGTCCTGGCTTGACCGCGCACGCTACAGAAGCTGGTACAGCCGCTACGGTACGATGGGACGTCCGCCGGTGAGCTTTGTACCGCTTATTTTCTGGCACAGGCCGGGCGGCGTATGGTTCAGAAGCATGAACTCGACAATGAACAGACCCTTTAATGACGGCGGACGCGGGCATGGACCAGGTGGATTCGGCGGCCGTCCCGGTGGATTTGGCGGCGGAGGCTTCGGCAGCGGCAGCCGCGGGGGTGGCTTCGGAGGCGGAGGCTTTGGAGGAAGCCGCGGAGGCGGCTTCGGAGGCGGAGGCTTCGGCGGAGGCCGTGGAGGCGGCTTTGGAGGCCGCAGGTGAAATTTGTGGTGCCGCGAAAGCGGCCCCATTTAAAGTATGTCGCAGCGTATGCTTTGATGGCTTCGGCAACGCTTGCTGTTTAGTTTTTTATTTGTGGAGGTTTTTCCATGTCTATAGAGAAAGGAAAGGCATATTTCAGGAGGTTTGGAATGGAGGACAGAGTGCTGGAATTTTCCGAGTCGAGCGCCACGGTGGAGCTGGCGGCGCATGCGCTGGGAGTGGAGCCGGAGAGAATAGCAAAAACGCTGTCGTTCAAAAAGGACGATAGCTGCATTCTTGTGCTCACTGCGGGCGACGCGAGGATTGACAACCGAAAGTTTAAGGAGCGCTTCGGCTTCAAAGCAAAGATGCCGACGGCGGACGAGGTGCTGTTGCTGGTGGGCCACCCTGTGGGCGGAGTGTGCCCCTTCGGGATAAACGAGGGAATTGATGTGTATCTTGACGTAAGCCTCAAACGGTTTACCACGGTATTCCCCGCGGTGGGCAGCGGCAGCAGCGCTATTGAGCTGGATTTGGAGGAGCTTTACAGATATTCAAACGCCGCAGGATGGGTAGATGTGTGCAAGCTACCGGAGGGTGCGAATGAATAACCGCAGTGAAGAGCGTCTTGGCACCGAGCCGCTGGGGCGTCTGATATTTTCCTTAGCAATACCTGCTCTGCTGGCACAGCTTGTAAACCTGCTGTACAGTCTGGTGGACAAGATATACATAGGTCATATTGCGGATGTGGGAGCGCTGGCGCTCACGGGATTGGGATTGTGTACGCCGATAATACTTATCGTGTCAGCGTTTGCTGCCTTTGCCGGAAACGGAGGTGCTCCGCTTGCGGCGATGTCGCTCGGACGCGGGGACAGGGAAGGGGCCAGCCGCATACTGAGCATGTCATGCGTGCTGATACTTTTTTTCTCCGTGGTACTCACGGCGGCGCTAATGGCGGCAAAGAGGCCGCTGCTGTACTTCTTTGGCGCGAGCGGCGCCACGATAGGCTTTGCAGAGGACTATTTGAGCATGTACCTGTGCGGCACAATAATTGTGCAGGCGGCGCTGGGGCTTAACAGCTTCATAAGCTGCCAGGGTCAGGCGAAAACCGCCATGCTCTCAATAATGATAGGCGCGGCGGCGAACATCGTGCTCGACCCGATATTTATTTTCGGCTTTGGCATGGGGGTGCGCGGCGCGGCGCTGGCGACGATTATTTCACAATGCATGAGCGCGATATGGGTAGTGCGATTCCTGCGCTCAGAAAAGTCGGTGATACGCATCACGCCCGCGTACATGAGGCCCGACTTTAAGATAATCGGGCGCATTGCTTCGCTGGGTGTGTCGCCATTTATCATGCAGTCCACCGAGAGCCTTATCGCCATTGTGTTTACAAACGGCCTGCAAAAATACGGCGGGGACCTCTATGTCGGCTCATATACAATTTTGCAGAGCGTGATACAGCTTATGTTCATCCCCACACAGGGCTTCTGCAATGGCACACAGGCGATAATAAGCTACAACTATGGCGCAGGAAAATTTGACAGGGTGAAGAAAAATTTCCGCATTGTAACCGGAATCTGCTTCGTGTACACACTGGGATTTTACGCGCTTGTGCTTCTGGCGCCGGGAATTATTGCGGGCATGTTCACAGACAATGCCGAGCTTCTGGCGCTTGCGGCAGGGAAGCTGCCGCTGTTTTTGGCGGGCATGTCCATCTTTGCTCTGCAGATAGGCGCGCAAACAACTCTCCTGGGCATGGGACGGGCTAAGGTGTCGCTGTTTCTGGCCTGCCTGAGAAAAATAATCCTGCTCACACCTCTGGCAATTATACTGCCGCGCTTTTTCGGTGTGGACGGCATCTACGCCGCCGAGCCAATCTCCGACGCAATAAGCGCGCTGACCTCGCTGGTGCTGGTGACGGCGGTGTCGCGGAAATATTTAAGCGGACCTGTGACGGAGAAAGAGTAAAATTTTCAGGAACATTCTACCGTTTTTTTCGTCTCAGTAATATACCCTGCGCGATTTGAAGGGTGTACGGGACGAAAAGGAGGGTGGTAATATGAAAAAATTTGCTGCGATTGTCCTGACTTTTGCCTGCCTGCTGTGCGCGGGCTGTGGAGCTATGGAGAAGAGCATGACGCTGCTGGCTGAGCTTCCGTCAGATTACTCTCTTGAACAGGCGAAGGCCGACGGCTGTGTCGTGCACGAGGACGGGGACGTAAGCGCGGGTCAGGAGGTCTGGGGGGAGTTTGTGTCCGCCGCCGCGGCGGGAAAAAGCGCCGCTGTAAGGCTGTACGACTACTACACGCTTGACCCCGAGAGCTGCGCGCCGGAGTATTATGAGCAGGAGAAGGACAATTATCCGCTGATATTTGTCAAGGACCTGAGCTTTGACGGCAGCGTTTACGCCCTGAGCTGGATTGAGGACGGGAAGGAGTACATTCGGGAGTATGAGTACCTGCTGCGGTATGAGGACTCGGCTGAGAGCAAAACGGCGCTGTACTCGTCCTATGTACGGTACGTGCTCACCCGCGACGAGACTGTGACGTGGCATGACATTTTCCACGGTATGGTCAGCTCGCAGCTTGGAGACTGGATAGACGCAGTCTCGGTATATACGGATTTGATTTACTGAGCCCGCCGCTTGTCCATCTTGAGAAAAGTGTTTCCGAGGTATCACTTTGGCAGTTTCTACAAAGCCAGGTTGATGCCATAATAGCTGCGTGCTATAATCAGCTCAGCAAATCGGAATTTTACGAGGAGAGTATTATGGATAAAAAGTTGGTTGAAATGTTACATTTGGATTTGGAACCGGTAGGAATATTCTTCGGGAATACTACTGCCAAGTGTGATTTGGAAGCTTCTCCCAAAAGAAGAAATTGCGTTATTCCATTTGTAATAGCTGCAGCTAAAGGAAAAATCACTTCAATGGATGAAGCCGGCTGTACTTGTCCGGGTGGTGCTGTAGGAGCCTGTTTTGGTGATGGATTTGAAAGATTGAATCCTAATATACATATGATGCTTTCTCAGGGATTGGGAAATAAAGTCTCTGCCGGAGTATCGCCAATGCAAAGAGAAGGGGAACGATTCTTTTGCAGTTCTGATCTTGCAATGAAATGGAAAGAGAATATACCCTTTTCTGAAAAGGGATATCCGAGAGTAGTATTCGCACCACTTAGCAGATGGGCTGAAGCAGGCACGCCGGATTTAGTGTTCATCTTTGCAAATCCAGATCAGATATCAGCACTTGTGACAATGCAGGGATTTCATAATGGAAAAGCTTTGAATACGCTTGCACCGTTTGGTGCCGCATGTCATTCTATCGTTTATGCCGCAGAGCAGATAGATAAAGAGGCACCTTATGCGATTATGGGTCTTTTTGATATTTCACAGAGAAGTGCTGCTCTTAAAGACTACTTATCAATGACTGTTCCATATAAGCTTTGGAAACTCATGACGAGAGATTTAGATAAGAGCTGTCTGACTACCCATAGCTGGAAAAATATCGAAAACCGATTATAGATGGCAAATTCCGATTTATCTGTCAAATCCTCTTAAAACTCTGATATATCAAGGCTTTCAGCTGATTGAATGTTCAAACCTTATGTAGTTTCCCTTGTTTTTGCCCTTATGGGCTGAAACAAGGGAAACTTTTTTACTCCCCGCAGAC
>CATJWG010000115.1 GCA_949744165.1 uncultured Eubacteriales bacterium
GGTAACTTCGGCGTGGAGGGGACCACGGGCAAGATCTCCTTCCAGTCCCTGTCCAGCTATACGGACGATGCCAATGTGATCAAGGGCCAGACCGCAAAGTGCAATATGTCCACCGAGGCCAAGGTCATGGAGCAGTTCTTCAGCTCCACCCAAGGCAACGCCGCCAGCGTGACCATGGAGTTTGACGTGACCAAGATCAAGGCCGGCGACACCTTCAGCATCGACGGCCAGACCTTCGAATTCACCGACGGCGACCGCACCACCAAGGCGGAGTACATGGCCATTGATCTGAGCAGCCTGGGCATCTCCGGCGGTATTCCCGCCTACCAGAAAGAGGCGGTCATGAATAAGATCAATACCTAGGTTGCCAAGGGCGTTGACAGTGTGACCCGCACCCTGAAGGTGGACGACAACAAGCTGATCATCACCTCCAAGGACTCCTCCACTACAGCCAACATCAAGGAGGACCGCATTGCCGCCAAGGTGACCGGCACCGCCGGAGACGGCGGTCTGATGCTCCAGATCGGCGACACTGCCGACAGCTACAACCAGCTGAAGGTCAACATCAAGGACTGCCACACCGCGGCCATCGGCATCGGCGATATCAAGATCTCCGATCAGGAGAGCGCTCAAAAGGCCATTGATGTCATCAAGAATGCCATTAACTACGTGTCTGATGTGCGCGGTACTCTGGGTGCAACCCAGAACCGTCTGGATCACACCATCAACAACCTCGGCGTTATGACCGAAAACATCTAGGACGCCGAGTCCAACATCCGCGACACCGATGTGGCCGCCGAGATGATGGAGTACACCAAGAACAACATTCTGATCCAGTCCGCTCAGGCCATGCTGGCTCAGGCAAATCAGGTGCCTCAGGGCGTGCTCCAGCTGCTCCAGTAAGAGGTGCTCACAGGCACATTGACCCAACGGCAGTACAACGAGGGGGCGGGCTTCGGCCCGCCCCTTTTTGACGGAAAGGAATTGGAATTATGACCGCTATAGAAATTGCCAGAAGGATGGCAGCGCTGGGGCAGGAGCAGGATGCCCGCCGAGCCTATGAGCTTGTTCTCCACCAGAATCCAGCTCCGGAGGAGGAACTGGAGGGCGCGCTTTACCTTCTCCAATCCGGCGGAAACTACAAGGTGTCTTATACCACGCTTTTGAATCTGTACCGGCGGGGCTACTTCCAAAAGGACTGCCTGCCCGTTTTGACCGAAGCCTTTTATCAGCCGAATATCAAGCTTCAGAAGAGGCGGTATGAGAAGAATTGCAGGCTGTTGAAGGATTATCCATACCTTTTCCGCAAGGATTTTCCTGCGTTTTCTGCCCTCACTGTCCATTTTTATCCCTTTGACGATAATGGCTATATGCCCTTCTATCACAGGGAAAAGCGATTTGGAAGCTATATCAAGCCGAAGGATCCTGTAATCAGCCGGAATTTTTTCAGGGATTTGGAAAAGCCGATCCTGGCGGAGGATGTCTACTCTCAATATGAGCTGGAATATCTGCGGGACAACGTACGCCGGAGCGAGGATGTAGCCATGGAGAACCATGTATACCTTGTCTACTCCTCTTGGGAAGAATTTTGTTCCTACCTTCAGATCTTGGATATGCGGCCCCTTCTGAAAGACAAAAAGCTGGCGTTTCTGATGGAAAATGAGATCGAACAGTATCCCATTGATTTTAAGGAGCGCTTCGGCATCGACTACAGCGCCTGTCCTCTCCAGCCCGTGGGAATATGGGAGCTGAACCGGCTGATCTGGCACACCCAGCTGGCCTCTCACAATGGCGGCGATTTTTTCAATGAGATTTTCGACGGCCACCCCAATTTGATGCCAACGCCATCTATCTTGTTTTCTGTAATTGAAGAGAAGATCAATGAAACGCGGGCAAAACTGAAAGAATTGAGGAACGCAGAGAAGGCCCATAAGTCATTTCCGAATTTGGCAAAAGCAGTGCTGGAAGGGCTGTACACAGAAGGGACTTTTTCGGACAAAGAACTGCTGATTGCGCTTTTCTTTTACCGAGAGGACTTTATGTATAATACTCAGCTACATACGCGAATCGTTCCCGCGCTGTTTTTCCAACCGCATTTTACAAATATAAGCTATCGCGTTCGAACTCACCCATCAGGTCAAATTACGCTGTATTCCAAGCAATACGAGGAGATTGTAAATTCCCCCATCTTTCGGGGATTCAAATATATTAAACCCTTTACCCCTATGCGCCGGCCAACCACCAGCCACGGGGCGACAGTTCGGTTTTTGATGTGGGATGAAATGCAGCAAAAACTATTAAAGCACGATCATCCTGATGACGAAAACGAGAAAACTCATTTTTATTTTATGCCGGATGAGCTCACCAACCGGCTGCTCAACCAAAGCTTTCGGATCGACCCCGAGGATCGGCTGTATCACGACAGTATACTGGTCCGCTTTGAAGACGGCAAGCTGAACCCCAAGGCAACCTTTACCGCGTTAGCGGCGTTTCTGGACCTACCCTATACAGAAAGCATGACATATTGCTCTCTGAAAGGGGAACACGCTCCGGAATCCTTGGACGGAAATGACTTGGGATTTTCTCCAGCCGCGATTTACCGCACCTATGACGATTATACCAATAATGCGGAGCGGTGTTTCTTTGAGTATTTCATGCAGGAAGCCTATAAATATTACGGATATGATTTTCACTATTATGACGGCCGTTCTATGGATGAGGAACAAATCAGGAAGCTGATCGAAGGCTTTACTGTCTTGGATGGCTTTATCCGGGAAAACCGGAGATCGGAAGAGCACA
>CATJWG010000116.1 GCA_949744165.1 uncultured Eubacteriales bacterium
AATATACAGCGGCAATGACGAAAAGCCCTGCGCGGGCGCTAAAAGCTTTCATATCTGGGTGAGAAACGGCAAAAGCGTGGACATAGAAAGGGAGGTCCCCGAGATGTTCGCCGCCTATAAAAACGCCGTCGAGCCCGTATAAACGGAAAAGAGGAAAAAACATGTACAAGCAGTATAAATTTGAAACGTTGCAGCTCCATGCCGGCCAGGAACAGCCTGACCCTGCCACAGATGCACGCGCGGTGCCGATTTACCAGACTACATCATATGTTTTCCCAAACTCTGCCAACGCTGCGGCACGCTTTGATATGTCCGCTCAGGGGAATATCTATGGCCGGCTTGGCAACCCCACCCAGGAGATTTTTGAAAAGCGCATTGCGGCGCTCGAGGGCGGTACGGCCGCGCTTGCCGTGGCCTCCGGCGCGGCGGCGGTGACCTACGCCATACAGGCGCTGGCCCAGGGCGGCGGACACATCGTCTCGCAGAACACCATCTACGGCGGCACCTACAATTTACTGGCGCACACACTTGTCCCCTTTGGCGTGACGACCACCTTCGTCAATACTCACGACCTGGCCGGACTTGAGGCGGCCATACAACCCGAAACCCGCGCGGTGTACATTGAAACTCTCGGCAACCCGAACAGCGACATTCCGGACATAGACGCAATAGCCGAAATTGCCCATCGCCACGGACTGCCTCTGGTTATCGACAACACCTTCGGCACGCCGTATCTGATACGGCCGATTGAGCACGGCGCGGACATTGTAGTCCACTCGGCAACAAAATTTATTGGCGGGCACGGCACAACTCTGGGAGGCATAATCGTAGATTCCGGTAAATTTGACTGGGCAAAGTCCGGCAGGTACCCGGCCATAGCTGAGCCGAACCCGAGCTACCACGGCCTAAGCTTTGTCCAAGCCGCCGGGGAGGCCGCCTTTGTGGCCTACGTGCGCGCGATACTCCTGCGAGATACCGGAGCGGCAATATCGCCCTTCAATGCCTTTCTGCTGCTGCAGGGTGTAGAGACGCTTTCCCTGCGCCTTGAGCGCCACGCAGAGAATACAGAAAAGGTGGTCGAGTATCTTGCGGGACATCCGCTGGTGGAAAGCGTGAGCCACCCCGCGCTTCCGTACCATCCCGACCATGCGCTGTATAAGAAATATTTCCCAAACGGCGGGGCTTCAATCTTCACCTTTGACATAAAGGGAGGACAGGACGCGGCGCACAAATTCATCGACAGCCTGAAGGTTTTCTCGCTTCTGGCCAACGTCGCAGACGTAAAGAGCCTGGTTATCCATCCCGCCACAACCACCCACGGTCAGCTCACCGACGAGGAGCTGAAAAGCCAGGGCATAAGCCGCAGTACTATTCGCCTTTCGATTGGCGTGGAGCATATCGACGACATCATAGTGGACTTGGACCAGGCCTTTGAGGCAGTGAAAAACGCATAATAAGATGCAAAACAGCGGAAAATACGGCCGCTGTTTTGCTTTTGTGCCTTAAGGATACCTGAGTTTTTAGGGGCCATATGCCAAATTATTATTGCGCCGCAAGATTTTGGGTGTATAATATTATATCAAGGACATACCTTGTGCGCTTGTCCGAAGCAGAGCTGTATATTGAAAGGAGTATGTAATATGAAAAACTGGTTAAAGCGCTCGTTCGCGCTCGTCATGAGCGTTATTCTGATAGCGGGACTTATGTGCACCGGAGTTTCCGCTGCGGAGGACCGTCCGGTAAAAGTGGAGCTCGACGGCAGGGCCGTGAGCTTTACAGATGCGGAGCCTCAGGTGCTTGACGGCCGCACCTATGTGCCCTTCCGCGCTGTGTTCGAGGCTTTAGGTGCCGAGGTGGGCTTTGATGAGAGTGCACGTACCGTCAGCGCAAAGCGAAACGGCACCACCGTTATTATACCAATAGATTCCCACGAAATAACGGTCAATGCCAATGGTGTAGTATACACCGACTATATGGATGCTGCCGCCTACGTTGGCGAAACGGGCCGCACCTACATACCCGTGCGTTACGCGGCTGAGGCTCTCGGCTGTTGCGTCGGCTGGGACGCGGACGACAGAACAGTTATTTTGGTTGACACCCAGAGTCTGGTTAACCAGGCGGTGGAGAAGAACGAGTTTAGCCTTCTTGAGAAGTATACGGACTACGCAAATAAGTTCAGCCAGGGCAATTATGAGATTAAAATGACAATGGACATGGCCGCAACTGTTCTTGCCACGGAGGTAATGGGCATAAACTGCACTGCTGAGGGCGTAATGGCAGGTGGAAACGCCGGCGAAATTAGCATGACCATGAATATGGACCTGGCTGGCCTTGTGGAGCTTCTGTACAAGCTGGCGGACGCGGACGAGGCTATGAAAAAGGAAATGACCGACGCGCTTGCCGAGGCCGGAATCAAGGATATGAAGATGGAAGTGTCTGTGCAGGTGCGTATGGACATGGGCAAGGGCACGATGTACATGAACATGAGCGGAGTGCCCGGCATGGATGCTGTGCTGCCCGTGGATACATGGCTGTTTATTGACATCGGTGAGCTGCTGGACGAACTGGGCGGATATGGAGTGGACCTGCTTGACATGGACTATACCAGCTTCAGTATTCAGGACTTTGTCGCTCCGCTGATAAACGAGATGAACTACATCTATGACAAGGACAGCGCCTATGACGAGATTAAAACCCAGGTCGATACCATAGTCGCCGCCTTTGCCGACTCCGCCTTCGTCAAAAACGGCCAGAGCTACACCAATACGCAGAAGCTCGAGGAGGCCGGCCTTAAAATAAGCTTCCGTCTGGATACCAACGCGGCCGGCGAGGTAGTCGGCTATGAGACGGGAGCCGACATGACCTTCAGCCTTGAGGAAATGGGCTTGGACGAGTATGATATGACGGCGATTAACGAGCTGGGCAAGCAGCTTGGCGTGACGCTAAAGCCCGACGACCTGAAACTGAGCCTGCGCTCCGGATTAAACGACCAGAACAGGGAGACGCTCAAGCTTGAGCTGAGCATGGGTAATCTCGTGCTGCTGACCATCGACGCTGACGGGACCTATACACCCACCACTAAGCTGCCGAACACGGGACTGCCCGCGGGAGCGAAGTCTGTAAGCCTTGAGCAGTTGCTCATGAGCCAGTATGAGTAAAAACTAAAGCGTAAAAAAGCGGCCTTTGGGCCGCTTTTTTTATGCCCGCTATATCCCTGCTTCGAACCTGCACCGTCTAACCGCCCTGTACAGCTCCGGTTCCACAGCAGCGGGACGGGGACTGTAGAAGGACCGTTCAACAAGCTCTGCCAGCGTTTTCAGCGCCGCGCCCTGCTCCGCGCTCACCGCAAGTCCGGTAAGCCGCAGCAGAAACTCGCTGCCGCTCTCCGTGTCCGCGCGCCGCTCGGACTTCGGGACCCTGCGCTCGCACCATGCTAAAAGGCCGGCGGGCGTTTTCCGAAAGCGGATACAGTCCACGCGGTAGCGCAGCGCGCTGAGCAATCTGGCAAAAAGCTCGCGCAGCGCTCGGATAAAGCCGCTTTTGCGTACTTCGCTTCCGCTCGGCCTGCGCCGTCGCAGCGTGTTGCGTCCGCCTGCTCGCTCACGGCGCATACGAACCAGCAGCCATATCAGCGCGGCCGCGCCGAGAGCCAGCACAACATAGCCGAGCCACGGAGGCAGAGTCATTTCCTCCATTGCGTAATCGCCGCCGGATATCTGCGGCCCCGCCGGCGGGGGCTCGAGGGCGACAGGCTCGTCGCTCATAAATTGTGAGAGCCACATAATAAACCGCTCAAGCAGAGCGAGCACAAGCTTAGCCGCGGACACAACAAGCCCCCAGCACCATTTGACTGCCGCAAGCGCTGCCTCGGATAGACTGTGTACCCCTCCGGATGCAAAGGCCGTAAGCAACGCTGTGAACGCGCCCATGAGTGCGAACACTCCGGCTATCAAGACCCTGCCCGCTGCGGGGCTGCCTCGCACAGAGGCTTTCGTACCATTGCGCTCCACACGCCCGAAGATAAGCGCTGCGAGCGTTGTCACGATTGCGGTAATACATGTCCACAACGCCGTTTCGAGTGCCGGAAGCTCTAAGACACGGTCCAGAAACAGTAGTATAAGCGCGAAAAAAACAACGGTGTCAAAGCATGTCACAAGGCTGCGCAGCCTCGGCGGGTCCATGGCGAGTACAGCCGAGGCAAAGACCCCGACGGAGAAGATGACGCTCATGAGCACTCTGGTGCCCGTCCCGCCGGGAGAAAGCCGCATGGTGCGCAGAAGTAAAACCACTCCCGCCGCGGACAGCAGAAGCTGGATTACAATATACAGCGACAGCGAAAGACCGCGTGCGGCCGCCGCACGGTTGAGAAGATATGCGCACAGCAGAAACGCGGCCGTGAGCAAGGTGTTTATGCGCATGACCTGGCACTCGTTCTGTATCTTCGACAGGCAGAACAGCCATGCACAAAAGGCGTTGTAGCACAGCAGCATGGCGCCGGAGAGGAAAAATTCGGTTGAGCGCTTCATACTCCTGTCAGCTCCGTTTCTGTAATTATTTCGCGGCCGCAGGTGTCCTGCTCCGCGCCGGACAGAACCACGTGCAGCGGACGCAGCCCCTCGCGCTCCCACTCGTCTGCACCGCTGTCTGGAAGGGAGAGTGAGAACAGGAAAAGCTGACCGAGCAAATGGCTGCTTTCCGCTATCTCCGCGGCAGGGAAGATACAGTCCCCACCGTGATAGTCAATCTCCGCTATCGCCGTGAGAAGCTGCGTAGCCTGCGTTTCGCGCTCCTCCGGAATTATCAGCCGCGCCGGAGCGCCGTCCGCGGAGGGGATGACCAGCGAGCAGAGCACGTCGCGCCCGTTTACCGCGACGATTATCGACGCAATGAGCGAGAGCATACGCTCAAGCTCTGCCCCGCGCGTACTGCGCACTGTCTGCCGCTCGCCGTTTACTTCCTTCTGCTCGGTGCAGGCAAAGCTGCCCAGGTTGGGCATCAGACACATCCGGCGCATCGCCATTGTCTCGTGGACGTTAACCTGAAGCGTGCCCTGTCGGGCCAGCAGACGCCAGTTTATGTCTCGGAAGCTGTCCCCGTCGCGGTAGTCGCGGATGTTGTTTATCAGGGTGCTGTCCGTGTAAAAGCCGCTGCGGCTGCGCTCAAGCTCAGTCAGACGCGCAAGAAGGGGAGCGGCGTCCACGTGCCGTATTTCCGGATATACGATGAAGCGAAAGCCCCGCTCAAGCGAGGCGTCTTTTCTCCGGTCGGCCAGCCCGAAGCCGTCGCCGGAGAAAAGCTCCATGCTGCGTATTTCGCATACTCCGCGCCGCACTGCCCGCACCCGCTGCCGCCAGAAAATGCTCTGCTGCGGCATCACCCACAGAAAAGTTTCCTTTATCTCCGGCTCCTCGCCAGGCTCAAGCGCCTCCGTCTCATCCTCCGGTGGGGCGACACAGGCCGCCCCCGAGGTGGGAAAACGCGCCTCCAGCCATATCACGGGCAGGAACTTGGCGTTTTTAAGCCGCGCTCCAGCATCCATAAGCTCGCCGGGGAAAGCGCGCAGGTCATCCTGCTCAAGCTCAACCTCAATGTGCCCGAGCGACGCGCGTGCCCAGAAGTACGCCGCGGAGCACAGCAGAAGCAGCGCAATGAGCATCGCCTCAAGCGCCGTGGCCCTGAGATACGCGGCCACAAGCGTCAGCGCCGCGAGGATTGCCAGCCCCGTCGGCGTGACGAGGTTACTTCCCAGATGCTTCATTGAATATCTCCCCGCCCTGTGGCGGGACGGGCGCTGAGTCGAGTATTTCGCGCAGAATATCGTCCTCAGTACGCCTGGTATAGCGCGCCTCATTGGAAAGCTGAACGCGGTGGCCGAGCACGGTCAGGAATATCTCCTTTATGTCCTCGGGCGTGACGTAATCGCGCCCGAGCATTGCCGCATGGGACTTGCCTCCCTGGTAGAGACAGCGCGACGCGCGCGGCGACGCGCCGGCGGAAAACGATGCGTGCTCGCGTGTACGCTGAACCAGCTCGACTATGTATTCTTTGACGAAGTCGCTGACGTGTACGCCCTGAATTTCGCGGCGAATCTCCATAAGCTGCTCGGGAGAGGATATCACGTCCACAACGGAGAAATCAATCTCGTCGCCAAGGGAGGAGAGCATTTGCCGCTCCTCGTCTCTGCTCGGAAAGCCGAGGGACAATCTGACGAAAAAGCGGTCCATCTGCGCTGCCGGCAGGCGAAAGGTGCTCTCCCGCTCCACAGGGTTCTGAGTGGCCATGACGAAGAAAGGCTCCGGCAGGGGAAAGCTGGCGTTGTCTATCGTCACCTGTTGTTCCTCCATGGCCTCCAAAAGCGCCGACTGTGTTCTCGGTATGGCGCGGTTAATCTCGTCGGCCAGAAGAATGTTTGTAAAAACAGGACCCTTTACGTGCTCGAAGCTGCCGGAGCGCTGGTTGTAAACCGTCATGCCGATTATGTCCGAGGGCAGCAGGTCGGGCGTGAACTGTATGCGCCGAAACTGGCAGCCCAGCGCTCGTGCCATGGTTTTAATCAGCGTGGTCTTGCCGCTGCCCGGCAGGTCGTCAAGCAGCACGTGGCCGCCCACGAAAACTGACATCATCACAAGGCGAAGCTGCTCGGTCTTGCCTATAAAAATCTTCCCCGTCTCCCGCTCAAGGCGCTGCGCGCATTCCTGTGTTATCATGTTCCCTCCCGTTTTTCCCGCTGCGAGCCTGTTTGCAGGCCCTCTGTGTGTTTATAATAATAAAATAATATTCTATCAGTTTTTTTCAGACGCTTCAAGTGACGTCCCGTAAAATATGCGCTGTGTGGCAAAGACAGCTCTCACTAACAGCTCTCATCCGCGCAAAAAAAGCATTAATAGCAGCAACAAAAATTTATTTTGCCGTATTTTTATTTATTTTGACCAAATTCTGAGACCTGCGTTGTATGCCCAAGCGTGCCTCCGCGCTGTTGCCTGATTCCATGCAGAGAGACGGAGACTCATGGTCACTCCAGCATATACCGTCCGGCCAGGTACGCATGCGCTTGAGCAGTCTGCGCCTGTCGTACAGCGCGTCGTAGGCTGCGTCCTCGCTCCGCACGCCCCGAGGCAGCTCGCCGCGCCAGTCAGCCTCGAAGTCCTCGAGCCATAGCCCGCCGAAAATAATCGGCCAGCTTGGCAGCCTTCTCCTGAACTGCGGCAAAACGCTCCAGAGGCACATCAAGCGCTTTGAGCGATGCGTACAGCTTACTCAGCGCGTTTTCAAAATACGCGATACGCTCAAGTCTGTCCACCCGCCGTCCCCATTTTCGGTACCAGCTCGATGCACTGCTTGCCGCTGACGTGCTCAGGGCTCAGCTCAAGCATACACAGCGCGTTCCAAAAGCGTTCAATCTCCGCCGTGCGTGCGTCCGAATTTTCACACGGCGAGTATTTTTCGGCCAGCTTTTCTATCGCCGCGCGCTTTTCTGCCTCATCATCAAGCACGCGCACGCGTCCGAAAACAATGGCGCTTTTGTAGTGCGTTGTGTATTTTTCCGGAACAATCTCGTCCCGCGCGATAACGCAGAAGGAGCAGCGCCCGTCGCTTTTCAGCGCGTCGAGCTTGTGGCCGCTTTTGGCGCAGTGGAAATAAATTTTCTCCCCATCATAGACGTAGCTGAGTGGCACGGCGTAGGGCCAGTCACCGTCGCCGCTCACCGCGAGCACGCCGCTGGTGCAGGTGCGCAGCAGCTCGTCGGTCTCCTGCCGCGCCAGTTCCTGACGGGACCTTCTCATGGGACGAAACATAAAAACACCCTCTTAAGCTCTGTTTTTCGCGGGCAGCGGAGCGCCCCTGGATAAAAGGATAATATGCCCGTGCGAAAAAGTCAAGCTCCCGTGCTTGCGGTGGTTTTGACCATTATAAAGCCTTTTTTACGGCAAAACAGGGCGATGTCAAAGATATTTGATAGACAAGCGGCCCGCCGGAAAGTATAATCGCAGGTGAAAAGGACGGTGATGCCAGTGGAAATAGGAAGCAAAATCAAAAATGCCCGCGCCGCCGCGGGACTGACACAAGAGCAGGCGGCCGAGGTCCTCGGCGTCAGCCGCCAGACAATATCCAACTGGGAGAATGAAAAAACCTGGCCCGATATCGTCAGCGTGGTCAAAATGAGCGACCTGTACGAAATCAGCCTTGACCGATTGCTGAAGGAGGAAAAGCCGGTGTCAGACTATATAAGCTACCTTGCCGAGAGCACGGACACAGTCTCGGTCAAAAACAAATTGGCGAAAACGGTGCTGATATCCGTTTACCTCGCCGTCTGGGCCGTTTCGCTTGTCATATTCTGGTTTTTCACGGGCCCGTCGGACGCTATGGGCTACAGCCTTATGTTCCTTTGGATACTGCTGCCGGTGACTACGCTTGCCGTCTGTGCGATTATCGGCGCGGGCAATTACTGGGGAGGCGGGAAATGGCTGTCCGCGCCCGTTTTCGGACTTATGTACATGCTGGCCGAGTACGGGACAGTTACGTGTGCGAACATGTCCGCCCTCGGCGCCTTCAGGCTGCCGGACCCGAGCCTTCTCCTGCCCGGAGCGGTAATTTCACTCCTCGGCATTGCCCTCGGCAGCGCCGTGCGGTACATCAAGCGCAGAAAAAGCCGCTGAGTTTACTGTAAAAGTAGCGGAGCCATTGCTGTGATAAAGCCTCGTAGAGTTTCTCCGCCGCAGCGGCGAAATAAAATCAAATCTTTTTTGTCCGGACACCCTCATGGGTTCTTTCCTGCCATAACAGGGCAATTCATCTTGTGTGCCTGACAAAAACAATCTGCTCATAGCGCGAGTTGAAGCCCCCGACTCCACATATTGGAGTCGGGGGCTGTGGCGCGAAGCTAAGCGAATCTATTTCAATCAAGAGAAGTCAGCGTCTTGATTGAAATTTTTATATTCCAAGTCCCGCTATAGCCTGCGCCATACGCCGTGCTGAGGCGTCCAGCGCCGCCCGCTCGCTTTGGCTCAGTGGAATTTCCAGCACCGTCTCCAGACCGTTACGCCCGACCATGGCCGGTACGCTCAGAGCAAGTCCGTCAAGACCGTACTCCCCCTCAAGCGATACGGAAATAGGCAGCACAGCGTGCTCGTCGCGCACAACACACTCGGCGATGCGCCCAACCGCCATGGCAATACCGTAGTAAGTCGCGCCTTTACGCCGGATTATCTCCGCTGCGCTGTCGCGCACGCTCAGGTAAAGCCGCTGCATGCGCTCGGCGCTCAGCTCCTTGCCGCGCAGCCGGCAGAAGTCGTCAAGGTTCAGGCCTGAGACGTTGGCTCCTGTCCAGACCGGCAGCTCGCTGTCACCGTGCTCGCCGATGATGAAGGTGTGCACATTACGGCTGTCAACGCCCAGCTCCTCGCCGAGAAGCTGCTTTAGCCGCGCGGTGTCCAGCACGGTTCCGGAGCCTATCACGCGCTGCCGCGGATAACCGGACAACCGCCGCGCGGCGTAGGTGAGCACGTCCACGGGGTTGGACACTATCAGCAGCACTCCGCCAAAGCCGCGCGCGGTCAGCTCGCGCAGCACACTCTCCAAAATCGCGGTATTTTTTCCGATAAGATCCAGGCGCGTCTGCCCAGGCCTCTGGTTCACACCTGCGGTTATCACGGCCAGTCCACAGTCGGCGGCGTCGTCATAGCTGCCGGCGATAATCTCCATTGCCGAGCCATAGGGTACGCCGTCGCTTAAATCAAAGGCCTCTCCCTCAGCCTTTTCACGGTTGGAGTCGATAAGCACCAGATGCGAAAAAAGCCCCTGCTGCAAAAAGCGAAAGGCAATCGACGAGCCGACGAAGCCGCAGCCGATAATGGCCGCTTTCCTGAAATTCGGATGTATCACGCTCATAAAAAATATGCCCCCTTTTTCACAACTATATTTGTCCCGAATAAGAAGCGTATTATTCAAAAAGCCAAAAAAGCCCCGCAGAGTTCGCTGCCGCGGCGAAAAAATTCCAATCATTTTTCCGGCGGCGTGTACGCCGGAGAAAACACCCTGCGCGGAGCGAGCGTCGAAGCCCCCGCATCAGCAAAGCGGAGACGGAGGCTGAGGCGCGCAGCGAAGCGAAACTCCTCAAATGAAAAGAACAAGTCCGCTTTGCGAACTTGTTCTTTTCGTTTGAAGCTTGCTTTTACTTTGTGGTGACAAGCACCGTCGCAGACGCGGCGTCGTAGTCAACGCCGAAGCCGAGAGCCTCGCCGAGGTCGCGCAGCTTGAAGAAGTTGTTGCCGCCTATGTTGTAGACGGTGACCTTCAGCGCGGTCCCGTTGACGACGAGCGACTGGTCGCTGACCACGCAGGTGGCGGACTTGTCGGCGCCTGCCTTGAGCTCGCCGCCGGTGGCGGTGTAGTCTTTGCCGCTTTCGGCGGAGATGGCACGGGCGGTCTCGTCATAGGACACGGAGAACTTGGCAGTTGTGTCTGCGAGCATCGCAGCCACGTCGCGCAGCTTGAAGTAATTACTGCCGTCGATGTTGTAGACCTCAGTCTCGACAGCCTTGCCGTCAACAGTTACAGCCTGCTTACTGAGCTGCACTTCGGGCGCGTCGGTCTCGCCAAGCACGTCGGCCAGCCAGGCATAGGCCTCAGCCACGTCGTAGTTGCCGGCGTGAGGCTTGAGCCATGCAAACTCAAAGTCTACCTCACGGATGTCCTTTGCATTGGTCATCGCGTAATAAAGCACGGTCTGGAGAGCGAAGGAAGTATCACGGTCCATGACGCCGTGACGGACATACCAGTAAGGCGCGCTGTCGACCTTGTCCTGTTCCTGAGTGAGATAGGGAATGGGGGTGGTCATCTTAATCTGGGCGAGCACGTCCCTGCCGGCGTCGGTGGTGGTGAACTGCTCCCAGGTAAGGCCGGTGTCGTCCTTGCCCACGCCGTTGCCGGCAGTGGCGTCGTTGTCCCAGGAGTAGAAGTTGTAGGGCAGATATGCCTGCTCGGCGGCGCCGAAAAGGTTGTCCTCATTCTGCTGGGCAACTACCATGCCGACGTTGCTGAACGCGGGAGCAACCTTCAGCTTAGTGGCGGTCGCGAGATAGTGCAGGTGCTTATCGTAATCGTAGGTAAATTCGGTGCCGTTGAAGGTCAGCCAGTCAATGAGCTTACCGCCGGACTTGTCGCTGGCCTTGATGTCGGCGAGCATGGACTCGGGAGTGGCTCCCTCGTCAAGAGTGTCCTTGACCTCTGCCTCCATGAGAGCGATAATAGCGTCCTCAAGGTTTTTGTCGGTCAGGGCAGCACCGTTTTCGAGCTTGAGCCCAAGAGAGTTGACGTATTCGGCATAGTCGGCCTTGAGAGCCTCGGACGCGGCCATGACCTTCTCCTGTGTGGCGTTGGGCCAATCGGCTGTCTTGCCGTCCATGCCGGTCTGCTTTGTGTAGTCCATGGTACCCTCGGCATACATAGTCTTGCGTGTGTCATTGAAGGTCCACTCATAGGCCGCGCAGGCGTGGCCGAGATCGTTTATCGGGCAGTAGGCGATGGTGGCGAACACATCGTCGTCAATGGTGGAGGCATATGTGCCATCGGCTTTTTTCTCTATGCCGGCCGCGCCGACTTCGTACAGGGACTCGTAGTAATCGGAGCTGTTGCCGCTGGCAGCGATAACCGTGGACAGAGCGCCGCCGCCGGAGGTACCGGAAATGACAATCTTCTCGGGGTCGCCCGCGGGCAGCAGGT
>CATJWG010000117.1 GCA_949744165.1 uncultured Eubacteriales bacterium
GACGCCGAACACTATCATGAATATGCCTATGACCCATTGGCAGTAGGGGCTGTAAGAGGCGACGCTGTCGCCGCGTATGCCAAAGCCGCCGGTGCCGGCGGTGCCGAAGGTTAGAGTCACCGAGTCGAAAAGCGGCATACCGCCGAGCAGCAGGAGTATTACCTGTATGAGCGTGAGCGCGACGTAGATGGTATAGAGTATTGTGGCGCTGCGGCGCATACGCGGAACGAGCTTGGTTATGCGTATGCCGGGGCTTTCCGCGCGCAGAAGGTGCATTGATTCGCCGCTGTCCTTGGCTGTGAGCGGACTGAGCGCGAGCACGAAAACCAGAACGCCCATGCCGCCGAGCCAGTGGGTAAAGCTGCGCCAGTACAGAAGGCCCATGGGCAGAGCCTCCACATCGGAGAGTATGGACGCGCCCGTGGTAGTAAAGCCCGAGACGGTTTCAAACAGGCAGTCTATATAGCTGGGAATCGCGCCACTTATAAGAAACGGCAGCGCTCCGACGGCCGAGACGGCAATCCAGGTGAGGCCGACGGTAATGAAGCCCTCGCGCGCGTACAGGGTCTTTTTTGCGGGCTTTCTCAGCGCGAAGGGGAGTCCCAGCGCCAGCGCCAGCACTATAGCCGCGGCTATGCCCAAAACGGCTCCGCTCTCGCCGTGGAACAGGCTTATAAGCAGTGCGGGAAGCATGAAAACCGCCTCGACGCAGACTATCTTGCCTATTATGTTGAAAATCATTCTGTAGTTCATTGCCGGCTCAGCCCTCCGCGGCAAAAATGTCGTTAAGGTCAAGCACCACACGCTCGGAGGTAGTGACCACGACCACCGTGTCGCCAATCTCGAGAGTGTCGTTTCCGCCGGGGACGATGATGCGGCCCTTACGGTTTATGCAGCTGAGAAGTATATTTGGCTTTAGGCGTATCTCCTTGAGCGTCCGGCTTAAGTTCTTCGTCGCGGCGGTGACGAAAAACTCCAGTGCGTCCACCTTGCCGTCCACAAGATGGTGCATCGCGGCCACGGAGCTGCCGTCCGTGTTCTGCATTGCGCGTACATAGCGTATTATCGCATTGGCGCACAGCTTTTTCGGGCTTATCACACGGTCCACGCCGCGGTCCATGAGCATTCCGCCGAACTCCGTGTGGTTTATCTTCGTGATTACCTGACCCACGCCGAGACGGCTGACATACATGGAGAGAATGAGGTTTTCCTCGTCAATGTTGGTCAGCGTAACCACCGAGTCCATTCGTTCAACGCCTTCGGACAACAGAACGCCCTCGCTGCTGCCGTCGGCGCAGATAATGCCGGCCTCGGGCAGAAGCTCGGCCAGACGCCGTGCCTTATCGGGGTTGGACTCGATTATCTTTATGCTCGCGCCGGTTTTCAGCAGCATTATCGACAGATATTCCGCCACGCGGCTGCCGCCGATGAGCATAACGTCGCGCACGCGGCGCTTGTACTCGCCGATGCTGTGCAGCATTTTCACGATAGCCGTGGCCGGAGCGCAGATGTAAACGCGGTCGCCCGCGGCGAGTGTGAAGCTTCCGTCGGGTATCAGAACGTCATTTCCGCGCGCCACTGCGCACACCAGAGCGCGGCACTTGAGCTTTTTTGACAAATCGTAGAGCTGCGTGCCGTCGAGCACGTCGCCGGGCTTGGGCACAAGCTCGACAATCTCTATGCGGCCCTCGGCAAAGGTGTCGCGCTTGAGAACGCCGGGAATTTCCATAAGTCGAAAAATTTCCTGCGCGGCGGTAAGCTCCGGATTTATTATCATCGACAGGCCCATCTCGTCCTTTATCAGGTAAATCTGCTCATAATACTCCGGTGAACGGACACGGGCTATCGTGTTCTGGCACCCTAACTTTTTGGCAAACATGCAGCAGATGAGGTTGAGCTCGTCCTGCGCGGTGCAGGCGATGAGCAGGTCGCTCTCTCTGGCTCCGGCCTCGCGCAGCACGGCCACGCTTGAGCCGTTGCCGCACACGGCCATAACGTCGAGCGTGTCGCTTATCACCTCGACCACGCGGCGGTCGCTGTCGACAACGACAATGTCGTGCCCCTCCTTGGTAAGCTGCTCGGCTATGGTGGAGCCGACCTTGCCGCCGCCGATTATTATTATTTTCATTGATGTCCTCCCGAACGCTCCACGACACGGAAGCGCTATGTACTGCGAAGATTTTACACCCACGCGCACTTTTTTACAACACTTTTCTTTCCCACTCTGCCGTGCTCTTGCCGTTGTAATTTTGATACTTTTCTGTTATAATCTATATCAAAAAGACGGCGTAGCCGTTTTTGAGGTTCATTTATGGAAGCTTTCAGCGAAAACATAATACGCGCCGCAGGGTACATTATGCCGCTGCTGGCGGTGTGGATACTCGTTCGCTGCGTGCGTTCGATGCTGCGGGAGAAGTACGAGCCCGAGGTCTGGGCATATTTGGAGACAAAGGGTGGTGAGACCGCGGCGATACGCCACTGGGAATGTATCATCGGCGCGGCGAAAAGCTGTGACATCGTGATAAGCCGTGACAGCGTAGCGCGCACTCAGGCAGCGCTCATACGCAGCGACAGGGGAGACTGGACGCTCCACGACCTCGACTCGTCAGGGAGCTGCTGCGTCGGCAAGCAGCGCGATGAGGGGCATGGTATATCCCTGCACGACGGAGCGCAGGTTAATATCGCGGACGTGGAGCTTGTCTTTCACGACTTGAGCGAGAAGCAGCGCGCGGCGGTGGACAGTGCGCGCAGCGCCCCCGGCCTGCTGATAAGCCCCGGGCTTACTCTGCTTGCCCTGACGGTTTTTCAGGCTCTGCTCGCGCTGCTGTTTACCGTCTCGCTCGAGCGCGAGCAGCTTTTGACAGCCGTGCTCGGCTTTGCCGCTCTGGCGGTGACGCAGTGGTGCTATTATTTTGTAATGCGGGCAATAGACCGTTCCGGCTTTGAGGTTGAGACACTGGCGTTTTTTCTGTCCACGCTTGGCCTTGCGGTGGTGACAACCTGCGCGCCGGATGACATGCTCAAGCAGCTTATTCTGCTTTTGTCCGGTATCTTCGTTTTTCTTGCGCTGGGCTGGTGGCTGCGGGACCTCAAGCGCACAAAGGCCATGCGCTGGCCCGTTGCCGCGGCCGCGCTGGCCTTTCTGGCGCTGAACCTCGTCGCCGGAAAAACGAGCTATGGCGCTTCAAACTGGCTTAGCATCGGCGGCGTAACGCTTCAGCCGTCCGAGTTTGTGAAGATGGCCTACGTTTATGTCGGCGCGGCGTCGCTTGACCGCCTGTTCAGGCTGCGCAACCTGTTCGGATTTATTGCCTTTTCCGCGATATGCGTCGGCGCGCTGGCGCTCATGGGTGATTTCGGCGCGGCTCTTATATTTTTTGTGACCTTTCTGGTTATCGCTTTCATGCGCAGTGGAAGCTTTGCCACGGTGTTTCTCGCCGTGGCCGGAGCGGTGCTGGGCGTGCTGCTGGTGCTGACCGTTAAGCCGTATATCGCCCAGCGCTTTGCCACCTGGCGGCATGTCTGGGACGACCCCCTCGGGGCGGGCTGGCAGCAGACGCGCGGCCTGTCTGCGGCCGCATCTGGCGGACTTTTCGGCGTCGGCGCCGGAAACGGTTGGCTTAAAAGCGTGTTCGCCGCTGACACCGACATGGTGTTTTGCCTTATCTGTGAGGAGCTGGGGCTTATCATCGGGCTGTGCGCAGTATTCGCCGTTATCGTTCTGGCCTTTTTTACGGTTCGCTCGGCCGCCCGCGGACGCAGCGCGTTTTATGTGATTGCCGCGTGCGCGGCTACGAGCATGATGATGGTACAGCTCGCGCTCAACGTTTTCGGAAGCGTGGATTTGCTGCCATTTACCGGCGTGACCTTTCCCTTTGTCTCGAAGGGCGGGTCAAGCCTTATCTCATGCTGGGGGCTTTTGGCGTTTATAAAGGCTGCGGACACGCGCCAGAGGGCCAGCTTCTCGGTGCGCCGGCTGTCGGACCACGACGGAGAGGGGGCCGAGGCATGAAAAGAGTCAAAAGCCGCGCCACCGCCGCGCTTATCATTGCCGCGCTGGTGATAGCCGGCTGCGTCGTGTACGTGATAGAGTTTCTGGATAACGGTCCGCGATGGGTAATGTACAGCGCAAACCAGAGCGTTTACAAAAACGGTGTGCTCACAACCGGCACGGTAACGGACAGGAACGGCACGCTGCTTGCCCGCGCGCAGGACGGAGTGTATTTCTACGCCGAGGACGCGGATACGCGCATATCCTGCCTGCACGCGGCGGGCGATTTTGCCGGAAATATCGGTACCGGCGCACTGACCGCCTTTGCCGACACGCTGGCCGGCTACAGTCCGGTGAGCGGAGTGTCGAAGCAGGGCGGCACCTTGACGCTGAGTATTGACGCAGCCCTCAACCGCACTGCCTATGCGGCGCTTGCGGGGCGGAGTGGGGCAGTGCTGCTCATGGACTACAAGACGGGGGAGATTCTGTGCATGGCTTCCGCTCCGAGCTATGACCCGAACACGGGCTTTGACAGCGCGGACAGCCGCTATGAAGGGGTCTACCTCAACCGCTGCCTGAGCGCGAGCTATACACCAGGTTCGGTTTTCAAGCTTGTTACTCTCGCCGCGGCGATTGAGAATATAGACGACCTGTATGAGCGCAGTTTTTACTGCACAGGAAGCGAGAACATATCCGGCGTGGGCGTCAAGTGCACGGGAGTCCACGGCTACCAGACAGTGGAGCAGGCGCTTGCCAATTCCTGCAACTGCGCTTTTGCGCAGATAAGCCTGGAGCTGGGAGCGGATACGCTCGCGCAGTACGCAGAAAAGCTCGGCTTTACCGAGGCGCTGGAGCTTGACGGAATAGAGATAAAGACCGGAAGCTTTGAAAAGGCCGCCGCCGGCTCTGCCGACCTGGCCTGGTCCGGAATAGGACAGTACACCGACCTTGTATGCCCCTACGCGATGCTTCGTTATACCGCCGCGATAGCGGGCGGCGGCGAGGTGGCGGGCCCGACACTTCTGCACGGCAAAGCCGCCGGCACAACGCGTATTCTCAGCTTGGACACGGCGGAGAAGATAGCGAGCATGATGAGCTACAACGTTGTGTATTCCTACGGCGAGTGGAATTTTCCGGGCCTTAAGCTATGCGCCAAGTCAGGCACCGCTGAGCGAGGCGACGGCACGAGCAACGCGTGGTTCACCGGCTTTTTGGACGACGCGGAGCACCCCTACGCTTTCTGCGTGGTGATAGAATCCGGAGGCGGAGGACTGGCAAATGCCGGCGCGCTGGCCAACACGCTTTTGCAGGCGGCGGTTGCGGGTAACTGAACTAATGATAAACAGGGCGCCGTGTGCGTCCTATGGAGACAGATATGACAGATATAAGCGTCAGAAATATAAAAAAAGCCTACGAGCAGGGTGAAAATATTCTCGATGGTCTCAGCTTCGAGGTGCACACCGGCGAGCACGTGGGCATACTGGGGAAAAACGGCTGCGGGAAGACCACGCTGTTTAGAATCCTCTCGGGCGAGATACATGAGGATGAGGGAGAGCTTTTGATAGCGTCCGGAAAGCGCCTGGGCCTTATCTCGCAGATACCGAAATACCCCGAGCACTATACAACTGAGGACGTGCTCAAGACCGCGCACGAGCGTGTGTACGCCATAGGGCGGCGCATGGAGGCTCTCAGCGCCGAGATGGAGCGTGGAGCGGACGACACCCTTCTGCGCGAGTACGACCGGCTCAGCGCCGATTTTGAGCGCTTAGGAGGCTATGACGTGGACTATGAGCGAAACCGCGTGGCCAACGGGCTGGACATACCGGCGCCCATGCGCGCGCGTCTTTTTTCCCAGCTCTCCGGCGGGGAAAAGACCCGCGTGAACTTGGCCCGCCTGATACTTGAGGATACGGACATCCTTCTGCTCGACGAGCCGACCAACCACCTTGACCTGCACGCCACGCAGTGGCTTGAGCAATATATACTGAAATTCCGCGGCACTGTGCTTGCGATTTCCCATGACCGCTGGTTCCTTGACATCGTAGCCCAGCGCTGTGTTGAGATAGTCGCTGGCAGGGCGGAGCTTTATTCCGGCAATTACAGCTTTTACGTTCAGGAAAAGCAGCGCCGCTTTGACGAGCAGATGAAAAAATACGAGAAGGACCAGGCCAAGCTTGAGCAGCTTCAAAAGGCGGTTGACCAGATGCACCTTTGGGCCTTCATGGGCAACGACAAGCTGCACAAGCGC
>CATJWG010000118.1 GCA_949744165.1 uncultured Eubacteriales bacterium
ACCGAATGGTCCCTAAAATTCCTCTGAAAAATTGAGCGGCCGCAGGCATTTTTGCCTGCGGCCGCTCAATTTTTCACTGTGCAAAAAGAGCCCGCTCCACCGATATGCGCACAATCCCCGCCGCGTTCTTCTGCGGCGGAGCTTTTTTATTTTTTCATGCGGCTCCGACTGCCGAACGCTCTTGTGCCGCGCGGCGTCTATTCCGCTCCCCTGTAATTATTTCTATGGCCTGTGCATCTCTATCGAACAGACCTCCGGCATCTCGCGGAGCGCGCGAATCATGTCCTTTGAGCGGTATTCGGCCGGAAAAATCACCTCGCACCGCACCTCCACATATCCATCATCAGTGCGGCGCAGGCTTATGTCCCTCGTGCGCTCGACAAGCTGCACAAGACGCTGGCACACCGTTTCCTCGGTCTGCCCCTCGCTCACGCGAAACACCACCGTCCCCATCTTCTGGGTCCTGACCAAAAGCGTGCGGTAATGCAGGAGCAGTTGAAAAGCTACGATAAGCACAGTGCTCGCCACACCGGTGAAATACCAGCCTGCGCCGATTGCCATGCCGACGCCGACCGTAGCCCAGAGACCCGCCGCGGTGGTAACGCCGCTGATAACGTCCCTGCGCAGGAAAATCACTCCGGCGCCAAGAAACCCGATAGCGCACACCACGCCGGCGGCCACGCGCGATGCGTCCACCTGCACGCCTCCCCCGACCACGTCGGCAAAGCCGTACTTCGACAGCACCGTCATAAGCGCCGCGGACAACGCCACAATAAGGTGCGTACGTATGCCCGCGCTTTTAAACCGCCGCTCGCGCTCAAGACCAACCAGGCTGCCGCAGACGGCAGACAGTGCAATCCGCACAAAGCATTCCAGCTCAAGCTCATTAAAAAATACCATTTGCACCGCTCATATCCCTCCGCAGTCTGTCTTTTTCGCAAAGTATAACACGAAACCACCGCAGAATCAAGACGGCCGAACCCCATACAGCCTGACTTTCCGGAAATTCTCAGGTCCCCTCTTGCGCCGGCGTAGCGACTGTGATATAATTTAATAATACCAAAACTAAATGGCAGGAGGTTTCATTACAATGTGCAAAAAACGTTTTGCTTCAGTGCTTCTGGCCCTTGTGCTGCTCACTTCGCTGTCTGTTTCCGCCTATGCCCACGGCTGCCGCGGACGCGGCTACGGCAATAGGTATGCAAGTGCAAACTGTACCGTATGCGCACTTGAGGACTGCACCGCTGAGGGCCGCCACAGCCATGACGGCGTGATATATTGCGGCTACCCCCATGAAAACGGCATATGCGACGGACAGTGCCGCACCCTCTGCACTGAGGAAGGCTGCACCCTTTCAGGCCGCCACAGCCACGGCGAGCTACTCTGCTGCGGCTACAGCCATGAGTGCGGCTTCTGTGACGGAAGCTGCCAGACTGTCTCCTCAGGCGGTCACCATGGACACCACGGTCACTGCTGAGAATATTTCGCAAGCGGAGCTGCCGTTTGTGCTATAAGACCCGTTTCGTCCTGCGCCTTAGCTCCCGCCCAAAGGGCGGGAGCTTCGACGTTTTTTCCGCGCAGAACGTTAAGGAAACGTACCTGCGGCACGTTTTTAGCGCAGGCCACAGCGGTTTATGCCTCGAGGAGGGGAACTGCGTGCCGCCGGAAAAACAATTTAACTTATTCGCGGCATGCGCTGCAAGGTTTTTCGGCAAATTAATCCGCTTCCCATTGATGAGCGGATTTTTGCCTTTTGGGCGGGACTCCATAAGAAAAATATGTGGGCAAAAGAAATTGTTAAAAATTTGATAAATGTTGCAATTTGCTCTTGATTTTTTTTGACACAGGCGTTACAATGCGGCTGTGTTAAAAAATAAGCAATTTCAGGCGTACATACGCCCGACTCTTAAGGAGGAATATAAAATGGCACGATTCACACTACCCAGAGACCTGTATTACGGCAAGGACGCTCTTGCAAACCTGAAGAACCTGACCGGTAAGAAGGCCATCGTTGTCTCCGGCGGCAGCTCCATGAAAAAAGGCGGTTTCCTGGACAAGGTGGGCGCGTACCTCAAGGATGCTGGCATGGAGGTCCGCTTCTTTGAGGGAGTTGAGCCCGACCCCTCCGTTGAGACGGTCATGAAGGGCGCCGCGGCCATGCGTGAGTTTGAGCCGGACTGGATAGTCTCCATCGGCGGCGGCTCTCCGATAGACGCGGCCAAGGCCATGTGGGCCTTCTACGAGTACCCCGATACAACCTTTGAGGACCTGTGCGTGCCCTTCAATTTCCCCAAGCTGCGCACAAAGGCCCGCTTCTGCGCCATTCCTTCCACCTCCGGCACCGCGACCGAGGTCACGGCCTTCTCCGTAATAACCGACTATGCCAAGGGCATAAAATACCCGCTGGCCGACTTTGAGATTACGCCCGATGTGGCCATCGTAGACCCCGCCCTGGTCGAGAGCCTTCCGCCGAAGCAGGTTGCCTATACCGGCATGGACGCGCTGACCCACGCCATTGAGGCCTATGTCTCCACGCTCAACAGCCCCTTCGCCGGCCCGCTGGCGGTCAAGGCCATCGAGATGGTGTTCGACTTTCTTCCGCAGTCCTATCTCGGCGACATGGACGCGCGCGAGCAGATGCATTACGCCCAGTGTCTGGCCGGTCAGGCCTTCTCCAACGCGCTGCTGGGCATTGTCCACTCCATGGCGCACAAGACCGGCGCCGCCTTTTCTACCGGCCACATCCCCCACGGCTGCGCCAACGCCATTTACCTGCCCTATGTCATCAAGTACAACGCCCACGAGCCCGAGGCCATGAGGCGCTATGCCGATATCGCCCGCCGCGTCGGCCTTGGCGGCGCCTCTGAGAAAGCCCAAGTCAACGCTCTTCTCGAAAGGATTGAGCAGTTCAACCGCGCGATGAACATCCCCAAGACGATAAAGGAGTTCGGCGTGAACGAGGCCGAGTTCCTTGAGAAGCTTGACGCCATAGCCGCCAACGCCGTCGGCGACGCCTGCACCGGCTCCAACCCGAGAGCCATTACCCCCGAGCAGATGGCAAAGCTGTTTAAGTGCACCTTCTACGGCACAGAAGTAGATTTTTAAGACAATTCAAAAAAGAGGCGGCAAAGCCGCCTCTTTTTTGAATGAATTTACCGCGCTCTGCGAGGCTGCGGCCGTGAGCTTTGCCACACGCTGTCGTGGCGATTTATTTTTCCTTTCTTTTTCTTTTTCAGGGCGCAGCCTTCTTTTTGGGGTTGCGCTCTGTTTTGGTTTTTATGCTGCCGGGATAAAATTGTAAAATTTTCAACATTTTCCTCTCCGCAAAGCGGGTGAATTTTGTTATAATCAATCTTATAATCTGATTTACGGAGGGAACTGCTGTGCTTAAAGTATTTTTAGCAGAGGACGAAAGCATCATCCGCGAGACGCTGCGCGACAGCGTACCCTGGGAAAAGCATGGCTACAGCTTTGTCGGCGAGGCCGCCGACGGTGAGCTGGCCCTGCCGCTGATTCTCCAGACAAAGCCCGATGTGCTGATAACCGACATACGAATGCCCTTTTTGGACGGACTGGAGCTCAGCCGCCTTGTACTGCGCGAGCTTCCGTCAACCAGGGTTGTGATACTCTCAGGCTACGACGACTTTGAGTACGCCCAGCGGGCCATATCCATAGGCGTAGAGCAATATCTTCTCAAGCCCGTGACGAAAAGCAGCCTGCTTGACGTCCTTGACAGCATACGCGAGAAAATTGAAAGCGAACGCAGTCAAAGCAGCTATCTTGCCAAGTTCCATCTTGAGGCGCAGGAGTATGAACAGTACGCCCGCAGGCGCTTTTTTGAGCGAGTCGTCTCCGGTCAGCTAAACGAGGAGCAAATTTTTTCCGATGCTGGGCAACTCGAGCTCGACATGCACGCAAAAAGCTATACCATTGCATTTTTCTCTGTGCCTCCGGAGCCCTCCGGCCCTGCTCAGGGCTTCTCCGAGGCAATAGCGCAGGCCCGAAAAGCAATTTTTCAGCACTTCCTCAAGAATCCAAATGAATATATTCTTGTGCGCTGGAATCTTAACACCTTTGCTCTGCTGATAAAATGCGGAGACCGGCCCTTTGAGACATACGTACGCCGCTGTGTGGACGCGGTGCGCACGCAATACCAGTCCTGCGCCCCCGAGCCGGAATGGTACGTGGCCGTCGGCCCGCTGGCACAGAGTCTTGGGCAACTGCCAGACTGCTTTGAGAAGGTCTCCCGTCTCTGGTCTCAGCGCTATATTGTCCCGACGCAGCACGTGCTCACCGGCGAAACGCTTCATAGCCTTACCCGCATGGATGACGGAAGCCGCCTCCGGCAGCTTGATATAACCAAAGTTGACCCCGCCATTCTGCTCGGCGTAATGAAAACCGCCGGCGCGGACGAGATAGACGGCTTTGTCTCGCAGTACATGAGCAGCGTGTCCGAAGCCTTGGATTTTCTGCCCTCCTTCCACTATCTCATGCTCAGCGCCCGATTCACCGCAGTGCAGTATGCGCTCACCCTCGGCGTTACACAGGAAGAATTTTTATCCTGCCCCCCGAGCCACGACCTAATCGGGCAGATAGGCAGCGTGACAGAGTTGTCCGCCTACATCCGCGATACTCTTATTGCCGCGGTAAGCCTGCGCGAGCGCACCGCGAGCAGCCGCAGCCACAGCGTGCTGGCCCAGGCTCTGCGCTATATCGACGAAAACTATACTCAGGAAAACCTGTCGCTCAACCGCGTGGCACGTCAGGTAAACATAAGCGCGAATTATCTCTCGGCCATGTTCAGTCAGGAAATGGGCTGCACGCTCACCGAGTATATCACCACGCGGCGCATGGAACGCGCCAAGGAGATACTTCGCAGCACCGACAGGCGCTCCGGCGAAATAGCTTTTGACGTGGGCTATCATGACCCGCACTATTTCAGCTTCCTGTTCAAAAAGACACAGGGCTGTACACCGCGGGATTACCGCGCCGGAAAGGGCGGCGCATGAGAGCGCCCCCTGTGCGCCGCGAGCGCACCATACGGCGCAGAATGCTCTCGCTGACGCTGGCTTTCGCCGCCGCTGCATTGCTGATTATCGCCTTGATAATCGCTGTGCTGTCCGTTTATATCAGCAGCTACAGCGCGCTTTTGTCCGACGTCACCAGGGCGTCTCAGCTCAGTGAGAATTTCTCGCGCGATACGGAGTGGATGGACGGTGTTCATCTCCCAAATGAGGATGACATAAAAAGCTCGCGCCGGTCCACAGAGAAGATTTACGATTCCGCCATGCAGGAAAAAACTTACGGCGCGGGTGAAACGCGCAAGCTGTGCGTGCGCATTATGCAGGCTCTTGTACGCCTTGAGCTTGCCTCCGCTCCGTCAGGCCAGCATGAGCAGCTTGAAAAGCTCCGCCTCCTGCGTCTGGACATGTTTGAGAACATGGACGGATATATTTACTACGAGACCAGACGTCTGAGCAGCATATACGCCGCCGCGTCCGGACGCATTATGGTCGAGATTTTTGCAATATCCGCACTCATTCTCGCGCTGGTACTGCTGCTCACGCAGCGCATCTCGCGCATGGGTCGCTCGATAACGGCCCCTGTTGCAGAGCTTTGCCGGCGTGTTGAGGAGATAAGCGCCGGCGACCTTGCCGCGCGCACGCCGGTTCAGGCTGAGGAATACGAGCTTCGCCTTCTCAGCTATAGCATAGAGCAGATGGCCGCGCGTCTGGACTCTCAAATCAAGGAAAATACAAAAAAACAGGCCACCCTTCGCCTTACGGAGCTTGCGCTGCTCCAGGCTCAGATAAACCCGCATTTTCTCTACAACACCATGGATACGATAATCTGGCTTATTGAGGGCGATAAGACCCGCGAGGCCACGGATATGGTCTCAAACCTGTCCGATTTCTTCCGCCACACGCTCAGCCGCGGAGCGGACGTGATAAGCCTGCGCGAGGAGGAGGGACACGTGCGCAGCTACCTCCAGATTCAGCAGGTGCGCTATCAGGACATAATGCAATACACGATAAACATCGACCCGCGCCTTCATGAGCTGCCGATTCCCAAGCTTACTCTCCAGCCGCTGGTGGAAAACGCGCTCTACCACGGAATAAAAATGAAGCGCGGCGCAGGCCGCATCTATATCGTCGGCCGCAGCGACGGAGACGACGCCGTGCTCCAGGTAACGGACGACGGCGTGGGAATGCCGCCCGAGCGGCTTGAGCTTCTGCGCCGCGCCATGGAGCGGCAGGAGCGCGTCGGCTTCGGTCTGAGCGCGGTTCACGAGCGCCTGCGCCTGTTTTTCGGTCCGGAATACGGCCTGTCCGTGTCCAGCCAACTTGGCGTCGGCACCACCGTCACGGCGAGAATCCCCGCCGACAAAGCCGCGACGAAGCCCGAGACATGACTTTGCCGCGCCGTAGTATACGGCGCGGCAAAACATATATATCCCCCGCAGCATGCCATCACGGCAGCCAGTCCAGCTCCAGAGGCCAGGCCGCGAGGCTGACGTCCGGCTTGACCCTCTCGCCGTGGAAATCACTGCCTCCAGTCTGACGCAGATTGTATTTCCCCGCAAGCTGCTGATACAGCGTCTGCTGTGCGCAGGTATATTTCGGATAAAAGCACTCTATGGCGTCCAGCCCCCATCCGGCAAGCTGTCTGACAAGCTCCTCAAGCTCATCGTCGGGCAGCTCCATCTGATACGGGTGAGCAAGGGACGCCTTTCCTCCCGCGGCCTTAATAGCCTCCACACAGGTTCTCGCATCGGCTTTGAAGCGCTTGACCCTCCGGCGGAACTCCTCCGTGTCCAGATATCGGTCAAAGGCCTCACGGTTTGACGCGGCATATCCGCGGCGTACCATAATCTGAGCGAAGTGAGGGCGCGCGATGACCTCGCCTCCCGCAAGCTCCTCCACCTCAGCTAAGTCGATATTCACACCCTTTTCGCGCAGGAAGTCAATGATTTTATATTTTCGGTCGTCCCTGCCCGCGCGGAATTTTTCACACAGGCGCGCAAGCTCGGTATCTCCCGAGCGAAAGCCGTAGCCTAAGATGTGAAAGTTGCTCCGCTCCCGAGCGCTCAGCTCCACGCCGCGTATTATCCTCAGTCCCATCGCCTCTCCGGCCCTCTGCGCCTCGTCAACTCCGGCAATCGTGTCGTGGTCGGTGACGGCCAGCACCTCCAGCCCACGCCTTTTCGCCAGTCTGGCCAGCTCGGAGGGACTGTACTGCCCATCCGACGCGGTGGTGTGGGTGTGCAGGTCGGACACAAAAATCATATTCCCCCTCCCAGCTCCGCCATAAAAGCGGCCTTGTTCTCCCTCGGCGTTCCATCCGGACGGCTTAGGTCGCCGCGCGAGCCTATGGCACATTTTACCTCAATAAACGTGAGCCGGCCCGCATTTTTTGCGTCCTCAAGCGCCGCGTCCAGCTCCTTGGGTCTCGACACGGAAAGCGCGCTGGGGTAGCCGCAGGCACGGGCGACGGCTGGCAGGTCCACGCTCCCCGCCGATGTTGGCATACCGCCTACCGACTCGTGCGCCTCGTTATTGAGCACTATATGAATCAGGTTGTCCGGATGCGCAGCCCCGATAACGGCCATGGCCCCCATATGCATAATCACCGCTCCGTCTCCGTCTATGCACCATATGCGGCGGTCCTTTTTATGCAGCGCGATGCCCAGCGCGATGGAGCTGCTGTGTCCCATGGAACCCACCGTAAGAAAGTCATTGCCATGACCCTGTCCCTGAGCCTCTCTGAGCTCGTACAGCTCGCGGCTGGCCTTTCCTGTGGTCGATACCAATGTCTCGCTGCCCAAAGCGTGCAGAATACGCTCAATGGCCTCCTCGCGCTTCATTGAATAGGCATTTCTGTACACATGCCTGCCCTCGTATTCAAGCGCGCCGCGGCGCACAACGAAAGCCGCCTGCTTTCCCTCGGCAAACAGCGCACGGTACTCCTCAAGCTTTGCCCTCACCTGCTCCCCAGTCGTGTCCCTGTCGATGACAAAGGCTGCTATGTTCAGGTCCTCAAGCAGCCTGATGGTAATCTCTCCCTGAAAGACATGCTGCGGCTCGTCGTGCACCCCCGGCTCGCCCCGCCAGCCCACGATAAACAGGCAGGGAATGGCGTAAACCTTCTCATTGAGCAGAGATGCGGCAGGGTTGACTATGTTGCCCAAGCCGCTGTTTTGCAGATACACCACCGGCACTTTCCCCGTGGCAAGGTAATACCCCGCCGCGATGGCGGCGGCGTTTCCCTCGTTGGCCGCGATGACGTGGCGTCTCGGGTCCGTGCCGTACTCGTCCATCAGGAAATCGCACAGCGCCCTGAGCTGACTGTCCGGCACGCCCGTGAAAAACTCAAATTCACGCAGAAAATCCAACGTCATCTGCTATCCTTAACCTTCCGCTTAAATTCCGTGGACGACACCCCCTGAGTGTATTCCGGCTCCACAACCTCTCCGCCCCACTCGGCCATAAGGTCGATTGCCTTCTGGCGAACCTCCGCCAGAGGTCCGGTGCGCCAGTCCGTGCCGTGGACCATATAGTCGGGGCGGTAACGGCGCAGATTTTCCGAGTAGTCCTTGGTGGTCTGGCACGTCACCTCATCCACATATCTGATGCTCTCAAGCACGATTTTCCTCTGCTCATAGCTCATGTACGGCTCCGGCTTGTAGCTGAGAATGGCATCGTCACTGAACAGTCCAACAACCACTCTGCCAAGTGAAGCCGCTGTTTTTAGAATGTTGATGTGTCCGGGGTGAATGATGTCCGCGGCCATGGGCACGTAGACAAGCTTTGTGTACGGCAGTCCCGCGGCCTTTATGCGCTCGCGCACCGGCCAGTCAAGATAGATATCCTTGTTTTCCGTGGCATACTCCGGCATAAGCGGCTCAGCGGGAGACTGGCAGTGGTGCACACAGCCGTGGCAAAGCGTACCCTCTAAACAGTCGTCCATGAACATGCGCCTGATTTGCTTCATTTTCTCCCCATACCAGCCCTCACGAAGCGAGACTTTGTTCAGGTCCGCCACGATGAGCATGTTCTCAAAGTCGGCGTTTTCCACAGACAAGTAGCCCTCGCATGTGACGCACAGAGCGTCAAATGGCAGGTTGCAGCGGCGCGTATGCTCGCTGTCATAGGAACACTTAAGCTGCCAGTCAATCTCGGGCATATATCCGCCCTGATTGTACACCTCCTTGAAAACTATCTGGTCGGCCAGCCCGTCAAAGACCTTGAAATAATCCTCGCGCGTGTGCTCGGTATAGCGGGTCAGGATTCCGGTGATGTAAATCTTGAATCTGTGTCCGCTCTCTTTTCTGTACTTGTTCAAGTACACAAGATGCTCAAACACCTTGTCGAAGTCGTCCTTGCCGTGGATAAACTCATATAGCTTGCGCTCCGGCGCATTGATGGAGAATTTAACGCTGTCCACCCCCGCGTCCACCACCGCGCGGATGCGCTCGGGCGTAGCAAGCGCGCCGTTGGAGGTCAGGTAAACATAGGTGTATCCGATGTCCTTGGCCAGCTTGATGTAGTCGGCCAGCTCTGGCACGATGAAGGGCTCTCCCGTGGCGTACATGCCAACCTCGCGCGAGCCGAGCTCATACGCCTGGCGCAGCACGCTCTCCACCATCTCGGGGGCCATCTTGCCCACCTTGCGCTTCATCTTCTGGTGGGCGCAGAACAGGCATTTATGGTTGCAGGCGTTGGACAGCTCCAGCAAAAAATTTGTCGTGGGAAACGGCGGCTCAAGGGTATACAGCTCATTTCTGTCCGCCTTTTTCAGCGCGACCCGTTCTTGCAAATCCATAAGTATATTCTCCTTACTTTCTTAGCCCTCCGGAATGAGGGTCAAAATCTCGTTAATGGGCATACAGTACGCCTCATCCGCCTCCTTGGCGCGGCGGCAGCGCAGTATGGTCTCCGCTGTTTTCTGCATGGCAGGGTATCCGCTGCGGATAAGGTGGTTGGCATAAATAACCACGTTCACCCCGCGCTTTTTCCACTCATCCTCCGTCACAGTGTTGAAGGAGGTGGGCACCACCACCAGGACGGTGTTTTCATCTCTTTCACGGAAGCGGCGGCAAAACTCAAATATCTCGTCCGGTTCCTTTCGGCGGGAATGAATCATGATTCCGCTTGCCCCCGCCTGCACGTAGGCAAAAGCACGCTCGAGCGCGTCTTCCATACCCTGCTCCAAAATGAGGCTCTCAACGCGGGCAATAATCATAAATTCACTGGTTTTCAGCGCTCTCCTGCCCTCGGAAATCTTGTGACAGAAATTCGGAATATCGTCCTGCTGCTGGCCGGCCTCGGTGCCGAACAGCGAATTGCGCTTCAGGCCGATTTTATCCTCGATAATAACTGCGGACACACCGATGCGCTCCAGACTGCGCACCGTGTAGACAAAATGCTCCGTCAGCCCGCCGGTATCGCCGTCAAGAATCATGGGCTTGGTTGTGACCTCCATAATCTCATTTATGGTGTTCATACGCGAGGAGAAGTCCACCAGCTCAATGTCCGGCTTTCCCTTGGTGGTTGAATCGCACAGAGACGACACCCACATTCCGTCAAACTGGCGTATCACCCCGTTTTCCATCACAGCCGTTTTCTCAGCGATAAGACCGGTCAGACCGTTGTGGGCCTCCATGCAAGTTATCAGGCCCTTCTTTTCAATCAGCCTGCGCAGCCGCCCGCGGCGCAGATCCGGTATCGACGCCTGTGCCCTGGCCGCCGCCTCAAGGCGGTCGTATTCGTCGTTGTGCGAGTATGGAAACTCCACAAGTTCCCCGCCGTATTCCGCCAGCAGGCGGAGGCACTCCTCGCGCACCGGCTTCTGAAAGCCCTCGCGCCAGTCATCGCCGTGGACCACGTAGTCCGGCCGCAGGGCCCGCAACGGCGCGGCGTAGCCGATGTCGTCCTGCTGCACCACATGGGCCACACCTTTGAGGCCCGAAGCTATCTTCATACGCTCCTCGCAGGTCAGCAGCGGGTGGCGCTTATAGGAGGCCACAACCTCGTCGGTAAGCACGCCCACCGTCAGCTCGCCAAGCTCTGCGGCGCGGTGGATAATCTCAATATGTCCGCCGTGGATTACATCCGCGCCGATGGACATGAACACTGTTTTTTTCCCGCTCATATCACTCGTCCTCCCCCAACGCCGCGCGGCGCAGAACTGCTATCTGCTCCGCTGGCGTTTTCTGTCCGTTGTTGTCCAGCACAAGGTCGGGCGCGTCGGGCAGCTCCACCTGCAGGCCTACGCCCGCGACGTTGTCAGCGTTCCGGCTGTACAGCCCCTTCTGGTCGCGCCGGCGCAGGGTGTCCATGGACGCGGCTATGTAAACCTCATAATATCCCTGAATGTTTTCTCTGTTCCATGCCCTCACGCTGTGGAACATCGAGATTGTGCAGCAAACCACTGTTACGCCCTGAGACGCCAGCAGCCCGCACAGCCGGCCATAGCTCTCCGCCAGCTTACGTCGGTCGGCCTCGTTGAAGCCTAAGCCTGAGCCAAAGACGGAGCGCATCTCGTCCCCGTCAAGAAACACAACTGTCTCTCCCCGCGCGCTCAGCTCGTCGCGCCAGAGGCGGCCGAGAGTCGTTTTGCCCGCTCCGGACAGTCCCGTGAGCCAGTATACTCTGTTTTTCTTCTCCATATGCGCGCCCTCAGTGGTAAAGCGGCTGCTCAAGCAGCGCTGGGTCCAGCTCAAGCTTCGGCATCATATGCAGCGGCTGGCCGTGCCGGTTGACAAAGCGCAGGCCGCGCATTAAAATCTCCGAATTTTTCTCCCTGTTCTGATGTACGGACTTAATATGGCTTTCCAACAACTGGCCCTGAACCTCGGCCTCGGTCTCCTCGGAAACGCGCTGGTCGTTGACCGAGACAGTGGCCTTTTTGTATATCTTCTTCCATGTGTCCCT
>CATJWG010000119.1 GCA_949744165.1 uncultured Eubacteriales bacterium
CTATGATCTGACCCGCGGCAGAATCACCTGGAGAAGCAAGTAGGAGGTTTACACAATGAAAGTCAGACCGTCCGTGAAGCCCATGTGCGAGAAGTGCAAGATAATCAAGCGCAAGGGCAAAGTCATGGTAATTTGCGAAAATCCGAAGCACAAGCAGAGACAGGGCTGAGCTGGGCATGTTGAGTGCCCGCCCGCCAAAAAGATAAGCTACGCCATTTCACGGTTTAACGGCGCGGTATCGTTACCGTGCGTAAACCCTGGATACACAAGGCAATAAAAGCGCATTAAAGTTCTTTTGGATACTTTTACCCGAGGGTATTAAGAGTCCCTAATGCTCATTTGCAATTCGCAAAGGGCCTCTATATCTTTCAAGAAAAGTATCGGCGCCGCGCGGGAGGTATCTTATACCATACACCCAGTGAGCCGCGGATAACACAAGGTATAAAATCATCGAAAGGATTGATTGAGAAATATGGCACGTATAGCCGGCGTTGACCTTCCCAAGGATAAACGCATTGAAATCGGTCTTACCTATGTTTATGGCATAGGCAGGACCACTGCCAAGAAAATTCTGACCGAGACCGGCATAAACCCCGACACGAGAGTGAAGGACCTGACAGAAG
This sequence comes from uncultured Eubacteriales bacterium, assembly GCA_949744165.1. GTDB lineage: Bacteria > Bacillota > Clostridia > Oscillospirales > Oscillospiraceae > JAMPGF01. The sequence continues at coordinate 624 of CATJWG010000119.1, forward strand.
AAGAAGAGGCGAAGCTGCGTGAGTGCATCGACAAAGAGGTCATAGTCGAGGGCGACCTCCGCCGCCGCACCGCGCTGGACATCAAGCGCCTTATCGAGATAGGCAGCTATCGCGGAGCCCGTCACCGCCGCGGACTGCCCGTGCGCGGCCAGCGCAGCAAGACCAACGCGCGCACCCGCAAGGGTCCGAAACGCACGATGGCAAATAAGAAGAAGTAAGGAGGGATATGTAGATGGCAGCAAATAACAAGAAGAAGGTTGTTCGCACACGCCGCAAGGAGCGCAAGAACATAGAAAAGGGCCAGGTGCATATCAGCTCCTCCTTCAACAACACCATGGTGACTATCACCGACCCGAACGGAAACGCAATTTCCTGGGCTTCCGCCGGCGGAATGGGATTCCGTGGCAGCAAGAAATCCACCCCCTTCGCAGCGCAGACCGCGGCCGAGACCGCGGCCAAGGCCGCGATGGAGCACGGCCTGAAGACTGTTGAGGTCTTTGTAAAAGGTCCGGGCTCCGGACGTGAAGCAGCGATCCGCGCTCTGCAGACCGCTGGACTCGAGGTAACGATGATTAAGGACGTGACCCCCATCCCGCATAACGGATGCCGTCCGCCTAAGCGTCGCCGCGTCTAATTGAAGGAGGTACGAAATAATGGCAAGATATACTGAAGCAGTCTGCCGTATGTGCCGCAGGGAGGGCCAGAAGCTCTTCCTCAAGGGCGACAGATGCTACACCCAGAAGTGCGCGATTGATTGCAGGGGCTACGCTCCCGGAATGCACGGCCAAAGCCGAAGCAAGACCTCTGAGTACGGCCAGCAGCTTCGCGAAAAGCAGAAGGTAAGACGCTATTACGGCGTTTTAGAGAGCCAGTTCAGGGGATATTTTGAGATGGCCGACCGCCGCTCGGGCCAGACCGGCGAGAACCTTCTGTCGATTCTTGAGTCCAGACTTGATAACGTTGTTTACCGTCTCGGCTTTGCCATGAGCCGCGCCGAGGCGCGCCAGCTTGTTTCCCACGGTCACTTCACTGTCAATGGCCGCAAGGTAAACATACCCAGCTTCCTTGTTAAGCCCGGCATGGTGATAAGCCTGAAGGATTCCAGCCGCAGCCTCGATAAGATAAAGGCAAACGTCGAGGCCAACGCTTTCCGTCCCAGCCCGAAGTGGCTTGAGTACGACGCCAACAATATGATTGCAAAAGTAGCGGCGCTCCCTGCGAGAGAAGATATCGATCTGCCCATCGAAGAGCACCTCATCGTCGAGCTGTATTCGAGGTAAGACATTAAGGATCTGTGTTCATAAGCAAGAATGGCGGCTGATAGAAAGAGCTTTTCTGACGGCGTTTAAGCTTGTGAATACAGGTTCTAAACCCTCAAATTGGTAAGCTGAAAGCAACATGTGCGCATGCACACTAACTTAGAAGGAGGGTAACATCAAAAATATGATCGAAATTAAAAAGCCCCGCATAGAGTGCATTGAGACCCCGTCCGACGATTCATACGGCAAGTATGTCGTCGAGCCTCTTGAGCGTGGCTACGGCACGACCTTGGGCAATTCTCTGCGCAGAGTGCTCCTCTCCTCTCTTCCCGGAACCGCAGTCACCTCCATCAAGATTGCCGGAATCCAGCACGAGTTTGCTACGATTCCCGGTGTGAAGGAGGATGTTACCGAAATAGTCCTGAATATCAAAGGCATTATCGCAAGGCTCCACTGCGATGGTCCGAAGACCGTGTACATCGAGGCAGCTGGAGAGTGCGAGGTGTGTGCCGGAGATATAAAGGCCGACGGTGAGGTTGAGATTCTCAACCCCGACCACCACATAGCAAGCCTGGGACCCGACGCCTCATTTAGCATGGAGCTCAACCTCAGCCACGGCAGGGGCTATGTAGCCTCCGACAAAAACAAATCCGCCCGCACCGTAATCGGCACAATCCCAGTCGACTCCATATATACACCCGTTCTGAAGGTCAACTATACGGTGGAAAACACCCGTGTCGGCAATCAGACGGACTATGACAAGCTGACCATAGAGGTGTGGACTGATAAGACCATCTCCGCGCGCGACGCACTTTCGCTTGGCGCGAAGATACTCTGTGACCACTTCACCATCTTTACCGATCTGAGTGAGAGCATAAGCGCGCGCTCCACGGTTGTCGAGCAGGTGGAGACGCAGAGGGATAAGGTGCTCGAGATGACCATTGAGGAGCTGGATTTGTCCGTGCGAAGCTTTAACTGCCTCAAGCGGGCGAACATCAACACGGTGGAGGATCTCGTTGGCAAGACTCAAGACGAAATGATTAAGGTCCGCAACCTGGGCCGAAAGTCCCTGGAGGAGGTCGAGCACAAGCTGGCCATGATGGGACTGTCCCTGGCGAGCGACGAGAACGGCTGACGCCTCAAACGCGAGGCCCTCTGGGCCTCACGTTTGAAAAGGATGCGCTCCGCTCTGCGCCTTGGTTCTTTGCCGCGCGGCGGCAAAGAACGCTGCAACGCTCGCTTCGCGAGAAGAATTTTTCCGACGCGCATGTCGCCGGAAAAATGATTAAATTTTATTTGCGGCGTGCGCGCCGCAAACTCTGCGAGGCTGTTGCGTGACTTTGAGAAACGGAAGACACAATTTACAGCGTACCCGCGCCGCTGTGCGTGGGGTGCGGCTTATAATCCTACAAGGAGGAAGACCGAAATGCCTGGTACAAGAAAACTCGGCAAAACTACAGATCAGCGCATGGCCATGCTCCGCCAGCAGGTCACTGATTTTCTGGGCAATGGCAGGATGGAGACCACCTACACCCGCGCCAAGGAAATCGGACCTATGGCCGAGAAGATGATAACTCTCGGAAAGAAGAAGGACCTGAGCGCCTATCGTCAGGCCCTGAGCTTCATAACCCGCGAGGACGTGGCCAAGAAGGTATTTGACGAGATAGCTCCCAAATACGCTGAGCGCGAGGGCGGATACACCCGCGTGACGCGCATCGGACCCCGCAGAGGAGACGCTGCGGAGATGGCCGTCATTGAGCTTGTCTGAGCAGCTTTAACAAATTGAAAACGCTTCTGCGCGCTTTTGGCCGCAGGAGCGTTTTGCTTATGTAATTTTCCGATAATTTCAGCATAAATATTTCTGAGGTAAATATGCAATGTATGATGAACTTACGAGTCTTGATATAAAAAAGATGCAGGATGAGCTTGACGAGCGCAGGCTCAAGCTGATGCCGGAGCTCATTGAGGAGGTCAAGCGCACGCGCGCCTTTGGTGACCTGAGCGAAAACTTTGAGTACAAGGCCGCAAAGCAGGCACAGAACCGCAACAAGAGCCGCATACGCTATCTTGAACGCATGATAGCCTCGGCCCGCGTGATTGAGGACCGCTCGGCAGCGGACGAGGTGGGACTGTTTGACAGGGTGGAGCTGTACATCCCCGAGGACGACGAGACGCAGATTGTTCAGGTGGTTAGCACTGTACGCTGTGACCCAATCAGCGGTCTTATCAGCAACAAATCTCCCCTCGGACGTGTCCTGCTCGGCAAAAAGGTGGGCGACTCCGTAACCGTGCAGGCAAGCGAGAGTTACAGCTACACAGCGGAAATACGCTCGATAACCAAACAAAGTGACGACGGCTCCGCGCCGTTATTGCAGTATTAAGAAATTAAATAAAAGGCCAGCTTGCGGCCTTTTATTTCAGACGAAGAGTTTCCCATTCAAGCGAAATCTTACAGGAAGCTTTCCTTGGGGGAATCCAAATGGGGACCATGGCCCCCGTTGGCCGAAGGGGGATGAGGTCCATGAAAAGGGGGCATTCGTATTGCCCCCTTTTCATGGCGGCGCTTTTGCTTACTTTTGGCTACGGCGCCGAAAGTAAGTCGCTCCCGCAGGAGCGAAACGCCTGCCCCCTGTCCCCACGCAGGGAAAAACTCTGCGAAGCTTTTTCAACAGTTGCAAATAAAAGGCAGCGAAGCTGTTTCATTCCGGCGTGTTTACGCCAGCCCAAACAAAAGAAGAATAAGCCCGTATATCACGCTGGCGGAGATACCGAATACGATTACTGGGCCGGCGATGGTAAATATTTTTGCGGCCATTCCGGTGATGATGCCCTCAGATTTAAACTCCAGCGCGGGAGAGACCACGGAGTTGGCAAAGCCGGTTATCGGCACGAGCGTACCTCCTCCACCGTATTTTCCAAGATTGTCGTAGACGCCCAGGCCCGTGAGCAGTGCGCCTAAAAACACCATGGTAATGCTCGCAGCGCTGCCGGCGTCGGTCTTAATAAGACCGAAGTGCGAGTAGATATCGGTTATACCCTGTCCGATGCAGCAGATGGCCCCGCCTATTACGAAGGCCAGCAGCAAATCCCTGCCCAGCGGCGATTTGGGCTGACGCTTTTTAATATATTCGTTGTATTCCTCATTTGTCATATTCATAGAAAAACGCCTCCGTTTTTACAGCTACAATTAGTGTGCCGGAAACGGAGACGTTTATACGCGCAGGCTACTGCATATCTATCGAAATATTATCAATTCCATTTTTTTCAAACTCGGAGAGGTAGTCGTCAATGCGCAGGCTCAGCTCGCTCAAATCGTCGGGGCTGAGATTTTCCTCCGTCATGTCGCGGCGGGCGAGCTCCTCGGCCAGTATATCAAAAAATACCGCGTCCTCATAGTCGGCGATGGCCTCGTGGATGCCTCCGTCCTCGTAAGCCTTCGAGGGGAAGTAGTGACCCATATAGCTTTGCACAAGCGAGCGCATACCGTTTTTTGTGCACAGGGCGAAAAGCTTTTCCTGCAAAAGGTCGTAGTCCTCAAAGCGGTCGTCCTCGCGCGTGGAGTTCAGTATCCAGTTTCCAATATATACCATGTCCAAAAGCCGCCGGAATTCCTTGTCGGTAAGTTCAATGTTCATCATCTCACGTCCCCCCTTGACAATCGTCTGTTGGATACATTACCATTATAGCAGTATGCCCGCACAAATTCCACTGTATTTTTGTAAATTAAATTATCAGGTTGTGCTCGGGGCCTGTGTTTTTTTACGGATTTAGCACTTGAAATCATATGTCAAATGTCATACAATAATTCACGGCGGCTTTGCCGCGCGGATTTATCAATCTAAGTCAGGAGAGCCTTAAAACATGGATAATCGCGCAATAGGCGTACTTGACAGCGGCATCGGCGGACTGACCTCCGCGAAGGTGCTTGAAGAGATTTTGCCCCGCGAGGATATAATATACTTCGGAGACTCCCGCCGTATGCCCTACGGCGGTCATACTAAGGAAGAAATACGCGAAATGTCAGTTCAGGGCGCGGCATTTCTTGACAGCTTTAACGTAAAGGCAATATTGCTTGCCTGCGGAACGATAAGCACAAACGCGGCCGATATGCTGCGGGACCGGTTTAAAACACCCTTTATAGGCGTGGTGGACGCTGCCTGCGCTGCCGCCGCTCGCGTAACGAGGACAAAAAAGATAGGTGTTATCGCGACGCCGCCGTCGATAGCCAGCGGAGTATACGAGCGCGGCCTTACCGGGTGCAGAGGGGACCTGACGGTAATTACCCACGCATGCGCAAACTTTGCAGGCATGGTAGAGCAGGGACATTTTCGCGTCGGCGACGCGCTTGCCGAGCGCGAGGTTGGCCGTGAGCTGAAGTGCTTTCTCGGCAGCGGGATAGACACGCTGCTGCTCGGCTGTACGCATTACCCGCTTCTGTCCGAGGTCATAGCGCAGTACCTTGGGGCGGAAATACGCCAGATTTCTGCCGGCGTGGAGGCCGCGAGGGCATTGGCGGATTACCTGACAGGGCGTGATATGCTCGCGGACCGCGCCGCGGGCCGCAGGCTGTGGTACACAAGCGGCGACCCGCATACCTTTGGACATACGGCGGATATTTTTTTGGGGCATCACATTGTGCCGGAGCAGAAAATACTGTAAATGGGTCAAAAACACTTGAAGATACAGGGAAATGAAATATGGAAACTGAAAAGACGAACGATATGAGGGACGTGCTGATAACCATCAGCAGCACGCGCAGTCTTGGGGGAGGGAGCGACGGAATGGAGCTCATCACCGAGGGCAAATACGCCGTGGATGGCGACGGTATCCGCTTTTCTTACATGGAGAGCGAGCTTACAGGACTTGAGGGCACAAAAACGGACTTTCTGGTGACGCCGGAGGAGGTCATCATGTCCCGCCGTGGAACCGTTACATCGCAGATGGTGTTCCGCAAGGGGAGAAAGCAGCATTTTGCTTATGAAACTCCGTACGGCACACTGACCATGGGGTTGGACACACACAAGGTCCGCCATGCACTCGGCGAACACGGCGGCGATATGGAAATTGAGTACGACATAGATCTGGACCGCGCGGTGGTCAGCCGCAACAGGTTTAAGATAAATGTGAGGGATAAGGGGAACTGAGGACCATGAACCTGATAGAGAATGCGAAAAAACAGATAGACTCGCTGATATCCGATGCATACAACCGCGCCGCTCAGGCCGGAGAGCTGACTCAGGGCGCCGTTTTAACCGGCACGGTGGAGATACCCCGCGATACAAAAAACGGCGACTACGCGTCCAACCATGCCATGACAGGGGCGAAAGCCCTGCATGCCGCGCCGAGGAAAATTGCAGAGGCGCTGACAAAATACATGGAGCTTGACGGCAGCTATTTCCGGAGCGTTGAGATTGCGGGGCCCGGCTTTATAAATTTTCGTCTGGGTGACAAGTGGTACGCCGATGTGCTTGCCGCGATTGAGGCTGAAGGCGTGGACTACGGGCGCACGGACAGCCTCAGGGGTCAGAAAATAATGGTTGAGTTTGTCTCGGCAAACCCCACAGGACCGATGCACATGGGCAATGCCCGCGGCGGTGTACTCGGCGACGCGCTTGCCGAGGTGCTATCACGTGCGGGGGCCGAGGTCTCTCGGGAATTTTACGTCAATGACGCCGGCAACCAGATTGAAAAGTTCGCGCTTTCGATTGAGGCGCGCTATATCCAGCTCATAAGAGGCGAGAACGCGATAGTCTTTCCCGAGGATGCCTACCACGGCGACGACATACGCGAGCTGGCACGCCTGTTCCGCGAGGAAAACGGTGATGGCTGGCTGGACCGTCCCGAGGGCGAGCGCCGCCCTGCAATGGCTAAATTCGGCCTTGAACACAATCTGCCCAAAATGAGGTCAGACCTTGAACGCTACAAGATACACTATGACCGCTGGTTTCTGGAGTCGGAGCTGCACGCGGCCGGGGCGGTTGAGGCAGCGGCAGAGGAGCTGACAAAGCGCGGCTATACCTATGAAAAGGACGGCGCGCTGTGGCTGGCCACATCGAAGATAATGGGCGAGAAGCTGCGTGCGGCAGGGAAAACGGACGAAGACATTGAAAAGCTCGGGCTCAAGGACGACGTGCTTCGCCGCGCCAACGGCTTTTATACCTACTTCGCCGCGGACATCGCCTACCACCGCAACAAGCTGGAGACCCGCGGCTTTGACACGGCCATAGATATCTGGGGCGCAGACCACCACGGCCACGTCGCGAGATTGAAGGCCGCGCTTGACGCACTGGGACTCGACGGGGAGAACCGGCTGGACATTGTACTAATGCAGCTTGTGCGCCTGATGCGCGACGGCGAGGTTGTGCGCATGTCCAAGCGCACGGGCAAGGCCATCTCCCTTTCCGACCTTCTGGATGAGGTGCCCGTGGACGCAGTACGCTATTTCTTCAACTCCAGGCCCGACTCTCAGATGGACTTCGACCTCGGGCTGGCGATTCGCCAGGACAGTGAAAACCCCGTCTACTATGTGCAGTACGCCCACGCGCGCATATGCACGCTCATAGCCAACCTGGCTGATTCGGGACTGTGCGCCGCGAAAGCGGTAGGGGCGGATGCCGCTGCGATGTCCGGAGAGTATGAGCGTGAGCTTATCAAGCAGCTCGCCGGCTTGCCTGAGGAGGTGCGTCTGGCCGCGCGGGACTACAATCCCAGCCGCGTCAACGCCTATGTCACGGAGCTGGCCGCGCGCTTCCATCGCTTTTACAACGCCTGCCGCATAAAGAACGAGGCGGAGAGCTGCGCCTGCGGACACCTTCTGCTGTGCCAGTGTGTGCGTCAGGTTATCGAAAACTGCCTGACCATAATCGGCGTGACGGCGCCGGAGCATATGTAATCAAAAAATTATGGCCGCCTGTGGCGGCCATAATTTTAAGTGTTGGAAGTGATTTAGTTGACGGTTTTACAGCTTACGCTCAAGCTTGTTATCTTCATCGCCGTGGGCTTTACCGCGCGCAAGCTCAGGGTTATGCCCGACGGCTTTGACAGGATGCTCACGCGCTTTGTTATGGCCATTCCGCTGCCGTGCATGATTATAAACTCCTTCAACGTGGAATTTTCCATGCAGGACCTTATAAATTGTCCGCTGCTGCTGGCGTTGGCGGTGGGCTCCATGGCTGCGCAGTTTGTGATAGCGCAGCTTATCTACATAAAAATGGGCCGCACCGGAGTGGCGCGCTCGGCGCGCTTTGCGCTGCTTTTTACGAATTTTACCTTCTTCGGCCTACCTGTGGTCAGTGAGCTGTACGGTGCTCAGGGCGTTTTTTACTACGTCATTTTCACACTGCCGATTCGCGTAATCTTCTACGGCGGCGCACCGCTGACCCTCGGAGAGCCGGGGCAGAAGCTTGATGTGAGGCAGGTGCTTAAAAAGTTTATCTGCGAGCCCGTGGTGGCGGTGTTCATCGGTTTTTTTCTGTATGTCACGCAGCTTCCGCTGCCGGAGGTCGTAACAAGTGCGATAAGCACGCTTGGAAATATGGCCTCGCCGCTGGGGCTTATCCTGTGCGGGGCGATAATCGCGGACGCGAAGCTAAAAGGAGTTTTGAAATACCCCTGTGTGCTGTGGGTCACGGCGCTGCGCTTGCTGGTTATACCGGCGGTGATGATGGGTATTTTTCTGCTGTTGGGCGTGGAGCATGACATTGTGCGCACGACGGTTTTCTACTTTGCCATGCCCGTGGCCTCCTTCTTGCCGACCTTCTGCCTGCGCTATAACCCCAATGAGGTAGACGGCCGCATCGCCGGCGGATACATGGTGATAGTGTCAATGATAGCCTGCGTCGCCACGGTGCCGCTGTGGGCTGTGGTAACGGCGAGCCTGTGATATAAAAACCGAGACCGGTGCAGTTTTTCAGCCGAAAAACAGTCTTACCGTCAGCGCCGCCATTATGAAGCCGCACAGGTCGGCGGTCAGGGCGGCGGGGATGGCATGGCGGGTTTTCTTGACGCCGGCGGCGCCGAAATAGACGGCTATGACATAAAAGGTTGTCTCCGTCGAGCCGAGCATTACGGCGGCACAGCGGCCGGCATAGCTGTCGGGGCCGAATTGGCGCATTATCTCGCTGCCGGCAGCCAGTGCACCGCTGCCACTAAAGGGCCTTATAAGCAGCAGGGAGGCCGTCTCTCCGGGGATGCCCATATACTCCAACAGAGGAGTCAGAAGCCCGCAGAGCGCATCTAAGGCCCCTGAGGCGCGGAGCATGTACACACCGCTTAACAGCACCACCAGAGCGGGCAGCATACCCGCGCTTATTTTCAGGCCCTCGCGGGCTCCGTCCGTGAGGGCGGAGAACACGTTCACGCGCTTTGACAGCGCAAAGATGCCGGCGGAGCACAGCAGCACGGGTACGATAAGCGCGCTCATGGGTTACCGCGCTCAAGCATCCGAGCCGTGAGCAGCCCAGCGCTGACCGAGACAAGTGAACTTATCCATACGCAGGGCAGAATATCGAAAGCGTCGGAGGCCCCGCAGGCCGCGCGCACGGCCGCGACCGTAGCGGGAAGGAGCTGGACTGAAGCGGTGTTCATCACCACGAGGCGGCACAGCTCGTTTCCGGCGCATTGTCCTCCAAGGCGGGTCATGTGTTTGACGGCCTGTATACCTGCGGGCGTGGCGGCGTTGCCCAGGCCGAGAAGGTTGGCTGAGAAGTTGCTAGACAGCGCCTGGGCGCAGTCAGGGTCGGCAAAGCTGCGGGGAAAAATAATTCTCAGCAACGGTGCCAGCAGGCGAGAGAGACCATCAGCAAGCCCACTGCGGCGCATGAGCTCCATCACGCCCGTCCACAGGCAGACTGCCCCACAGATGGACAGGCAAAGCTCAACCGCCGCAGCGGCGCCCTCCATAAGCGCGGCGGACACCGCCGGTACAGTCCCCGCCCAGCAGCCGTACAACACCGACACCGCCAGCATTCCTACCCAGATATAAGCCATGAGCATGTCCATTCCCCCAAGACTGTGATGGTAGAGAATATGTGCAGATGAAGCGAATTATGCGAAAAAGGACAGCCGCAAAACGGCTGTCCTTTTTTACTTGTGCGAAGTGTGTTGCTTTTACGCGGCGGCTGCTACATTTTCACAGAAACGCATGAGAATAATAGCGAGAACGGCGCGGTTGGAGTCGCCGGTGGGCACAAGGGTATCATTGGTTACGCCATTGATAAGACCGGCATTGTTGGCCCACTGCATTGCCTCGAGCGCATAGCTGCTGACGCTGGAGCTGTCGGCGAAAGCGTCAAGCACGGAGCGTCCGCTCACGTCATAGCCGCAGGAGGAGGCGTACCTGAATATCATTGCCGCCAGCTGCTCACGGGTAATCATTGCGTCGGGGTCAAAGGTGGTTGCGCTCGTACCATTGGTCACGCCGGCGTCAACCGCCCACTGAACGGCATCCTTGTACCAATCCTGGGACAGGTCGGTAAAATCGTTGCTGCCCGTGGTGGCGGGGGAACCTGCCAGACGGTAGAGCACGGTAACGACCATCGCACGGTTGACGTTGGCATCGGGCTCAAAGCTGCTCGCGCTCGTGCCGCTCATGAGGCCCTTGTCCTGCACGTACTTGACTGCGTCGGCGTACCATGCGTCGGCTGCAACATCAGCGAAGCCGCCGACGGTGGTCGGGGTGGTGGGATTCACGGGCGTTACAGGTGTGGTAGGCGTTACGGGTGTGCCACCGCTGGAACCGCTGTTACCGGAATTGCCGGAAGAGGAAGGAGGCTTCTGAGAGAAGGAAACCTTGCCCTGGGTCGGCATGTCTATGTAGGTCTTGGAGTTATCAATCTTTAAATCAAGACCGCTGTTGTAGCCCATGCTGAGGGTCAGCTCAATGGTGTGGCCCTCTTTAACTGTGTATACGGTGGGCTGGATATATACGGTGTAGTCGTAATATTTGTTTTCCTTAATCTCGGTGCGCTTGGCCGCGGAAGCGGAGTCGTAACCGGCGGTGGGGTTGAAAACGTCAATGTAACCCATACCGATGCTCTTGGAAGTAGCAGGAGTCTGAGTATAGGACACAAGAGCGAAGTTCTCAACGCCGCCGCCCATCCAGGCGTTATGGTTATCGGTGGAGGTGATGGGCAGATAGCTCCTGGAGGGGACAAAAGCATTGAATTCAGAGTCGCTCTTGTCGTTGAGGCCAACGGTGAGCCTTATTCCGTCGAGCTCACTTAAGGGAGTTTCACTGTTTGCAGCGGCGGCGGCGCGGATATGTACCGCGACGGGGCCTTTAATCGTGAAGTCCTCGGGAATCTCGAAGGTGTAGGTGGCGGTGGCGGGCTCGGCATCAACAACCCACTGGTTGGTTTCGTCATCGCGGTGCCTGATTCCTCCGCTTACTGCGGTAGTCTTGTCGTCGGAAGCCTTGGAAGCCTGAAGCAGAGCCTTGTTTGCGGTCTCCCAGCTGCTGTAGGTGTCCCAGGAGCCGTCAACATTACTCTGAACCGTGACATTGGCAATGTTCTCGATACCGTTGTCCACGCCGCAGAGATAATGTGAGAACCACTTATTGAGTATGCTGTCGTAATACTCATCGCCGATAAGCATCTCATAGCGCTGAGAGGGATAGGTCGGAGTCAGGTGCGTGCCCTGATGCAGAAGAAGCTTGACGTTCTGCCCAGCGTCCTTGAAGGACTTGTACATAAGGTCAAATTCCTTGGTGCGCACGTTGGTGTCATTCAGACCGTGAACAATCAGAGCGGGAATTTTGATGCCTTTCCAGTCGGGAAGCAGGGGGTCAACGGTGTAGTCACGGGTTGCCCAGTGCTTGCCGTAGTCGCCGTTGAGGGCGTACTCGTCGTCGCTTATCTGCTGGAGGTACTTGCCGTATGACTCGGCGATGGTGGCATAGTCCTCATCGTCCAGATAACGGCCGGCACAGTAGGTGGCCAGATAGTCGGAGTAGGAGATGCTCATAGCAACGCCCTGAGAGTTGGTGTACTCATACCAGCTTGCGATGCCGGCAACGGGAACAATGGTTTTAAGACCGGCAACGCCGGTAGTGGACAGACCAAACTGAGTGGTGCCGGCGTAGGAACGTCCGGTCATACCGACATTTCCGCTGGACCAGTCGGCCTCAATAGCGATATTGTTTACCTTATCGGTGTAGGCAACACGGTCTCCGTTCAACCATTCAATAACGCATTTGAAAGCATCAATTTCAAGGTCAGTGCCGCAGGTCTCAAAGCCGTCGGAGCCCTTGGTTCCCAGACCGCCACACTCGACGACAGCGAAACCGCGAACGAGGTAGTAGTCATACCAGGTCAGGTCCTCATAGGCCCAGGATTCCTCCTGAGGGTTCCAGTACATCCAGTCATCGGGGTTTGCTGCTGCGGCGTGTTCGGCGGTGGTGGTATTGCCGGCAGCAGTGCGCTCGGCGGGTGTATTATACATACTCTCGAGGTCATAGCCGCCTTCAATATAATCGTCGCTCCAGCTGGTGCAGCCGGTTATGTAGGGACGTGCTTCATAAATGGTAGCGGCTTTATAGTCACCATCCACAACGGCCTTGGGAAGCTGGACAAGAGTCTTGACGAGGTCAAGCTTACCGTCTCCGTCGGTGTCGTAGTTGGTCTCGACATACACACAGAAGCGGATGATATCGCTGCTGTCGTTGGAGGTGCCAGCCATTTCAGGCGTGGTTTTTTCTACGGGCTGCTGTTCCCAGCCGTTTTCGCCCTGAACCCAATCATAGCCCTGATATGTGAGCTCATTGCCGGTGGCGTAAGAGGCTTCTGTATAAGGGAAGATGGGCTGGGCCATACCGTTCATGAACAGGGGCTCAAGCTTGTCGGCGTGCAGGGCGTCGTACAAGGGCTGAATGTCCTCGCGCAGGGCGTTGAGCTGCTCGATGGTGCACTCGGCATCAGCGTCGTAATCACTCGGGAGAATGCCCATGCTTATGAACAACTGCTCACTGTCGTACACGAACTGCTCGGTGCCGGGCTCGTCAAAGGAAATCTGAGAATCTGCCAGGCCGGCGTAACGCAGCAGGTAAACGAGCACGTCTGCCTGGGTGGCCGTAGCAGGGGCTTCATATTCCCCATCCAGCTCATCATAGAGAGCAGTCAGATTCTGCACGGTCAGAACGCCGGTGTCCTCGGCGGCCTCACTGGCGTCGAGAGCTTCGCTGCCAGCCTCGTCACCGCCCTGAGCAGCATCGGTGTTGTCCTCGGTGGCGTCATTCTCAACGGAAGCGCCGTCTTCAACTGTTGGTTCATCTTCTGCCACGGTTGCCTCATCGGCCTGGACATCGGTCAAAGCATCGGCGATGTCATCGCCGTCTGTTCCTGCCGCAGAGGCAGGAACAATAAGACTTAACACCATGACCATGGCCAGAAGAAGAGCTGCAAATTTTTTCTTCATAGTACTTACCTTTCCTCACTTTCTTTGAACTGGCTGGATATATATTCAGAACAATCCCGCCAATTTAATGCTTTAAAGTATACCACATTAAAAGAATATGCGCAACGCATAGTTTTCGCCAAACTTTATGTTTTTTTACGTGCCTTTATGATAGATATTGACAACATAAAAACTCATATACTCGGCCTGTATGTGACACAATGCATAAAAATTCATTCGGCGGTGAATTATCGCCGAATGAATTTCGTATTGGCAGGTTCAGCTTATTTTAACGTTCTCCCAAAGCGTATTTATATAGTCAAGCGTCTCGGCATCAAGGTTGCGGTAGGCGTAGAGGTTATAGCTTTCCCGAAAGCTGCCGAGCTCAGGGTAGAGAATTTCCATGGCCTCGGGGCCCATGTCCTCGACGTATTCGGGGTCGTTTACCACCAGGGAGTTGGGGGAGGCGTAGGAGATAAACTCAGCGTTGGCCACGGCCACGTCGCGGCTGAGCATGAAGTTTATAAAGCACTCGGCAAGCTCCTGATTCCGGCAGCAGGAGGGAATGCACATTGCGTCAAGAAAATAGTTGGTGCGCTCGGGATAGTAAAAGCGAAGGTCCACTCCATCGGCCTGGTCGGCAAGCATGGTGAAGTAGTCTCCGGCGTAGTAGGCGCCGACGTCGGCCTCGCCGGACTCCATCATGTTGTATATCTCGTCCATTACGTAGCTGACATGGGGGCGTTGGGCCGCAAGCTCGTCGAAGGCCGTGTCCCACACCTCGCGGTCAGTGGAGTTGACGTCCAGACCCAACTTGTACATGGCTGTGCCGAAAGCGTCGCGGGAGTTATTGAATTGCAGGATGCTGCCGGAATATTTCTCGTTCCACATAAGGTCCCAGTCACCGGTGTCAGCGGCGTCGACCTTGTTGGCGTTGTAGATAACGCCGACGATTCCGTAGGTGTAGGGCACAGTGTACTCGTTGTTCTCGTCGTAGTAAAGGCTACGGAAGTCCTCGCTGATGTACTGATAGTTCGGGATGTTGTCGAAATTCAGCGGCAGGAGCATATCCTCGCTTATCATTCGCGCTATCATATAGTCGGAGGGTATTACGACGTCGTAGCTGACCGCGCCGCTGCTGAGCTTGGCGTACATGTCCTCGTTGCTGGTATAGGTATCGTAGTTGACTTTGACCTTTGCGCCGTAGGTTTCCTCGTACCAGAGCTCAAATTCGCGTATGGTGTCCAGCGAGCCCTCGCTGCCGTCGGAGATGTACTCACCCCAGTTGTAGACGTTGAGCGTGAGCGTATTACCGCCGGAGCCGCAGCCGGACAGCAGCGCACCGAGCGTAAGGGCGGAAAGGACAAGTAAAAGAAGTTTTTTCATTTAATATATTCCTCCGTATGAGTTATTTGTTTTTGCGTCTGGACGCGCCGTCCTGTTCCCTGTCGGGAATGTTGGAGACGAGCAGCAGGGCCAGTATGACAAAGAAGATTATGGTAGCCAGCGCGTACATCTTCGGCGTGACGGTTTTCTTTGTCATGCTGTAGATGCGTATGGGAAGGGTCTGGAAGCCGTTTCCCTGCGTGAAGTAGCTTATAACAAAGTCGTCCAGGGACATGGTGAAGGCCATAATAAGCCCCGTGACTATGCCGGGCATAATCTCCGGCAGCTCAACCTTAAAAAATGCGCGCAGGGGCGTACAGCCTAAATCCATCGCCGCTTCGGGCAGAGACGGGTCCATCTGTTCAAGCTTGGGCAGCACCTGCAATATCACATAGGGCAGGCAGAAGGTGATGTGGGCAATGAGCATGGTGTAAAAGCTCAGGCTTGTTCTCATGCCGAAGAATGAACCTATAAACACAAACATCATCATAAGAGAGATGCCGGTGATTATATCAGGATTTACCATGGGGATGTTAGTCACCGTGTCCATCACGCCGCGCAGGTGCTTTGAGCGCAGGCGGCTTATGCCCACGGCCGCGGCGGTGCCCATGACGGTGGAGACGACGGAGGCCGTGCAGGCAAGCACGAGGGTGTTCTTCACCGCGGCAAGCGTATCGCGGTCGCGGAAGAGCTCCTGATACCATTTCAGCGAGAAGCCGGAGAAAACCGAGAGGCTTTTGCTATCGTTAAAAGAAAAAAACAGCAGTATGGCAATGGGGGCGAAAAGAAAAATGAGCATCAGCGCCGTGTACACTCTGGAGACTGTTTTCATTTCGCACCTCCGTAAAACCGCCTGCCGGTGAGCCGGCGCATGAGAGCCATGGACGCGAGCAGGACAACCATCATAATAAAGGCAATGGCGGCGGCGAAATGCAGGTTGTTGGCTACATATTGGCCCTCGATAGCGTCGCCGATAAGGAAAAACTTGCCGCTTCCGAGCTTCTGGGAGATATAGAAGGTGCTTATCGAGGGGATGAGCACCATCGTCACGCCGGAAATTATCCCCGGCACGCTCAGCGGCAGAATCACGCGGCGCAGCACGCCCAGCGCGTTGCAGCCAAGGTCTCGCGCCGCCTCAAGCAGCGCGCCGTCCATTTTTGCCATGATGGAGTAAAGCGGCATTATCATGTAGGGGAAGTAGTCGTACACCATGCCTATGACAATGGCGCCCTCCGTACCGATAATGTGTATGGGACCGAGGCCCAACGTACCGAGCAGACCATTGAGTATGCCGGTATCCTGAAGTATCGTCATCCAGGCGTATGTGCGGATGAGAAAGTTCATCCACATGGGAATCATGATAAGCGTTATCATGGTCTTTTGAGTTCTGGCGCCGGAACGGGCTATGGCGTAGGCCAGCGGGTAGCCCAGCAGCAGGCATATAGCCGTGGAAATAAGCGCTAACTTCAGCGAGCGCCAGAAAATTAGCAGGTAGGTACGCACCAGCACCGTTTCACCGGAGTCGTTAGTCAGATTTGACGTTGCTGTGAAAAAGCGGGTGATGTTCTCTGTGGTGAAGTTAAAGCCGTTATCGGTGAAGGCGTAGTAGGCGATAAAAAGCAGAGGCACGAGTATGAACAGCACTGCCCACAGCGAGTAGGGCGAGAGAGTAAGCGCCTTGACCGTGCGCTCGCCGCGCTCAAGGCGGGTCAGGCCGCGGCTCATTCGCCGGCCTCGCTTTCCGCGTCGGAGAGCCCTTCAAGCTCGTTGCTGAAGGAGGAGTAGTCCCCGTACATGCCGGAATATTCGGATTTTTTCATTATGTGTATTGCGTCGGGCTCAATATAAAGTCCGCAGTGCTCGTCCACATCGACGAAATCCGTGGTCTGTATCATCCACTTAAAGCCGTCGATGTCAACGATTATCTCGTAGTGTACACCCATGAAGGTCACGGAGGTGACAACGCCGCGAAGCATTCCGCGCTCCTCGGACACAATGTCTACATCCTCGGGCCGGACCACCACGTCCACGGCCTCGTTCGCGCCGAAGCCGGAGTCCACGCAGTCGAATACATGTCCCGAGAAGGACACGCGTCTGTCGGCAAGCATGACTCCATCTACAATGTTGCTCTCGCCTATAAAGTCCGCGACGAAAGCATTTACCGGCTCGTTATACACGTCTATGGGCGTGCCTATCTGCTGAATTTTGCCCTCGGACATAACCACCACGGTGTCGGACATGGACAGGGCCTCCTCCTGGTCGTGAGTGACGAAGATGAAGGTTATTCCTGTGGCCTTCTGTATTTTTTTCAGCTCAACCTGCATGTCCTTGCGCAGCTTGAGGTCCAGCGCGCCGAGCGGCTCGTCAAGCAGCACCCCCTGCGGGCGGGTTATAAGCGCGCGGGCTATGGCTACGCGTTGCTGCTGGCCTCCGGACAGGCGCGTGACGCTGCGATGCTCAAAGCCGGAGAGCGCCACAAGGCTGAGCATCTCTGTCACGCGCTGCTTTATCTCGTCCTTTGCCACCTTCCGTTCGCGCAGAGGGAAGGCCACGTTTTCAAACACGTTCAGGTGCGGAAACAGCGCGTATTTCTGAAAAACGGTGTTGACGCTGCGTTTATGGGGCGGCACGTCGTTTATACGCTCGCCCATGAAGATTATGTCCCCCTCGTCCGGTGACTCAAAGCCGCCGATAAGACGCAGAGTGGTCGTTTTTCCGCAGCCGGAGGGGCCGAGCAGGGTCAGAAACTCATTGTCATAAATATCCAGATTTATGCAGTCGAGCACAGTCTCCCCGTCAAAGGACTTTGAGACGTTTTTTAGCTGGATTATCTTTTTCATGGGCGGCTCTCCTTCCAAAAAAACGCAGGCAGCATACCAAAACCGTGGCATACTACCTGCGTTTTAAATCCATACGACACAGCATCCCCGCGTCTGCGGAGAGCCAGTCAGATCCCAATGGGTTTTAGAGTCTATATAGCAAAGATTACTTTTACTACTCTTATTGACCATTTCACAAGTTTGTATGCCGGAAGGGCACTGGTTTTAAG
>CATJWG010000120.1 GCA_949744165.1 uncultured Eubacteriales bacterium
AAAACGGTCCCGAGCTGCGCTTTGACGCACCCGTGGACGAGTCACCCGCTGCTTCCGAAGCCAGTGGCGTTCCCGACCGCGCCGCGCCGAAAAAATCCTCTGGCAGAAAAACCGAGCAGTGTACCACGGACACCGGACGCGTGGACCGAGAGTTAGAAAAGCTCAGAGCCAGACAGGAAAAGCTCGCAGGGCAGCTCTGCACTGCAACGCCTGATAAGACTGAAAATCTGAAAAAACAGCTCGCTCAGGTAGAAAATGAGCTTCGCCAAAAGGACAACGATTCTTACCGCAAGGCACACGCGGCGGTAAGCTGAGCCATAAAAAGCGGGGACATCCATTTAGGATGCCCCCGCTTTTTTACGGTCTTTTCAGTTTTCCGCTTTTCAAATCCTTGAGCGCCCGGTCCAGCATCTCGGAGTGGCGTTTTTTTCCTGTGGCGTTGTAGGGAATATCCTCCACAAAGCAATAATATCTTGGGCACTTGTAGTCGGACAGGTCACAGCTCGCGGCGCACCAGCGCGCCAGCTCCTGTATGGTCAGGCTCCCATCCGCGGGCACGACGTAAGCCGCAACAGCCTGGCCTCGCACGGGGTCAGCTAATCCAGTAACAATGCAGTCTCTCACCTTTTCGTGCCGGCACAGGACCTCTTCTATCTGAGCAGGATAGATGTTCTCTCCCATACAGATAATCATGTCGTCCTGCCGGCCGAGCACGGTAATATACTGCCCCTCGTTCCAGATTCCGAGGTCGTGGGTATAAAACCAGCCCTTGTAGAACCGCTCCTCAGTCAACTCCTCATTGTCCAGATAGCCCATTGACGACTTGGCCCAAGACCTTATGATTATCTCGCCAGCGGTTTTCCCGTCCATGGGCACCGTGTCGTCCGGCTCGGCACGCCGGCCCTCGTACGCCTTCACCACGCGCACATCGTCATCGATACAGGCACGTCCGGCGCTGCCGGCCATCTCCGGCAAATCAATCGGGCGCAGAAAGCTGTTCCAGAAAGTTTCCGTAGTACCATAGCCGTTGAAGATATTGGGCGTCAGCAGTTTCTGGAAGCGCATGCACGCCTCGCGCTCAAGCGGGCTGCCCATGGTCACTATGCCCTTGAGTTGAGACAGGTCTATCGGGTGCTTTTCCTGCCTGTCGGCCAGCTTGGCCAGCGCCGCAGGCACACCTATGAGAAAGCTCACGCCGTATCTTTCCACGTACTCAAGGCATGACTTGGCACTGAACATACGCATCGCAACGCATGTTCCTCCCACGTACAGTGTCGGTGTCAACCCTCCCGCGTGCAGGCCGCCGCGGTGGAACCAGGGCGTCATGTTCATCGTCACGTCCTGCATACACATGGGAAACTGCATTATCACGTCGTGCGCCGAGAGCACCTCGTTTACATTGTTCACAGGTATGCCCTTGGCAAGTCCTGTCGTGCCTGAGGTGTACAGACGTGTGACCTCATCGTACATGTGCGCGGTTGCCGGTTCGGGCGCACCCCCGCTCTGCCCCGCGACGAAGTCGTCATAAAAAACGTGCCCCGCCGGCAGCTCGGGCCGCTGTCCGCGGTAGTCCACGGCAATTATTATCTCCGGCTTATACTCGCATATTTCCAGCGCCTTTGCCGCCATGGCGCGCACATCACAGTCATAAACGTAGGCGCGCGGGCGGTTGTGGTCTATAAGCAGCGCAGTTTCCCCCGCGGCAAGATTGAAGCTTGCCGGACCGTTTATCGCGCCTATTTTCTGCGGAGCGATGTAGCAAAAGGCAAACTGCGGGCAGTTGTAAAGCTGATATAGCAACAGGTCGTTTTTCCCCATACCCGCCGCACGCAAGGCGTTGGCAAAACGATTGCATTCCGCGTCAAGCTGCGCGTAGCTCCAGCGCCTGTCCATCGCGGGGTCTATAAGCGCGGTTTTGTCGGGCAAACGGCGCACATTTCGCTCAAAGCCGCCCAGCCATGTGAACTTTTCCTCAAAAATCTCCGCAAATCGCTTTGCGTTATATGTGAAATCCATAGGTATCCCCTGTCATACCTGCCCGTTATCACGCAGGAGTTCTGGCCGCCGAAGCCGAGAGAGTTGGACATCGCCCATCTTATGTCCTGTCTGAGCGGTTCGCTCGCTATGATGTTCAGATCGCATTGCGCGTCCGGAGTCTCAAAGCCGGCGTTGAATGGCAGCGTGCCTGTCTGCACGGCCTTCACGCAGGCGATAACCTCGGTTATTCCGCCTGCGCCCATGAGATGCCCCGTAGCTCCCTTGGTCGAGCTGACAGGCACCTCGTACTGGCGGAAAACGCTGTGTATCGCGTTGGTCTCCGCAATGTCGCCCGCCGTGGTGGCGGTGCCATGGGCGTTTACATAGCCGATATCGCCCGGCTCAAGCTCCGCGCGGGAGAGGGCCAGACGCATACACTCCGCCGCTCCCGTGCCCTCCGGCTCGGGTGTAACGGTATGGTAGGCGTCGGTATTGTTGGTGCAGGCTCCCAGCACGGCATGTATTTTTGCTCCGCGCTTTAGCGCGTGGCGCTCCGTCTCCAGTACGAGCGCACCCCCGCCCTCGCCGACTACGAAGCCGTTTCTGTCCGCGTCAAAGGGACGGCTCACCCCGTTTTTCGACAGCGCGCCGGCCTTGCACAGACCGTTTATCACAAGCGGACTTATAGCCGACTCGCCGGCCATGACCACGATGGAGTCCGCCTCCCCCGAGCGCAGAAGCATTGATGCTGTAACCAGCGCATCCCCTCCTGAGGAGCATGCCGTGCTCAAGGTGAGGCTCGGCCCCTTTATGCCGTGGCTTATGGCAAACTGCGCCGCGGCAATGTTGCCCATGTACTTTGACAGAAAGCGCGGGGAAACAGGTTTCCCCGCCTCATAAAACTCCTGCTGAGTGTGCCCGGCAAGCCTTAAGCCGGCCAGGGCGGTGCCCATTACCACACCGGTACGCCAGCTTCGCGCGTCCAGCCCGCTTTCCTCCAGCGCCTGTTCGGCCGCAACATAGGCGTATTGCATAAACAAATCCAAATCCGCAGCCAACCGGACACTGAGCCAATCGCGCGCGTGAAAGTCCTTTACCTGCGCGGCGCGGGTGACAAGCATTTTCTGTGCGGCCGCTCCCTCAATCTCTCCAATGCCGCACTCGCCACGCAGAAGAGAGTTCCAATAATTGTCCACGCCTATTCCGACCGGCGTCACCGCTCCCATACCGGTGATAACTATTCTCGCCGCCATAATTATCCCTCCGCTTTTTTGAACGCAAGACAGGCGTTGTGTCCTCCGAATCCCAGCGAAGTGCTCAGCGCCAGGTCAATCAAAGCAGAGCGAGCCTTGAGCGGAACGTAGTCCAGATCGCATTCGGGGTCCGGCTCAGTCAGCCCAATCGTTGGCGGAATGACGCCCTCGCTTAGGGCGAGCACGGCTACTATCGCCTCCACCGCACCAGCGGCGCCAAGCATGTGGCCGGTCATCGACTTCGTCGAGCTTATCAGCGCTTTTCGCGCCCGCTCCTCACCCAGCGCCTTTTTTATGGCGATGGTCTCAGCCTTGTCGTTCATGGGCGTACCGGTGCCATGAGCGTTTATGTATATCCTGTTGCTGTCCACTCCGGACTCGCGTACGGCGTCTGCTATGGCGCGCGCACCGCCTTCAGCCTCCGGCTGCGGCGCGGTAATATGGTATGCATCGCAGGTTGAGCCGTAGCCGCACAGCTCTGCGTAAATCTTCGCGCCGCGGGCCTTGGCGTGCTCATACTCCTCAAGTATCAAAGCGCCAGCGCCTTCGCCAATGACAAAGCCGCCGCGGCGCGCGTCAAAGGGCAGAGAGGCCGCAAGCGGCTCGTCGCTCGTTGACAGCGCCTTCATGTTCGCAAAACCGGCCAGCGCAATTTCATTGACCGTAGCCTCTGCGCCGCCACTTATCATCACGTCGGCGTAACCATGGCGTATCGCGCGCAGGGCCTCGCCTATGGCGTTGCTGCCCGAAGCGCAGGCCGTTACCGCCGGCATCGCCGCTCCCTTGCAGTTAAAGCGTATTGCCGTCATACCCGCGGCCATGTTGGCTATCATCATCGGAATGAAAAAGGGGGACACGCGCCGCGGCCCCTTTTCCAGCAGCTTTTTGTGCTCGTCCATGAAGGTGCCTATCCCGCCAATACCGGTGCCGAGATACACACCTATCCGCTCCGGCGGTGCGGTGCCGATAACGCCGCTGTCCTCCACAGCCTGGCACACCGCCGCCATCGCCATGTGCGTATAGGGGTCGCTGTGTTGAACGTCTAACTTATCCATGTAATGCATGGGGTCAAAATCGCGTACCTCCGCGGCTATCTTGACCTTGAAGGCATCCGTGTCAAACTTTGTAATCTTCCCAATGCCGCACTTACCGGCCTTAAGATTTTCCCAGGCTGTGGGCACGTCGTTGCCCACAGGGCTTATCAGGCCCATGCCCGTTATAACAACTCTGCGGTTCATATATGAATGCTCCTTCTATCTGCGTTTGTTTTCACCCTCAACAAGCTCGAGAGCGCGCGCATAAAACCACGGGCTCATCCTTTTCAGATTAACCGGCGCACGGGTCTTCTCGTCTATGAAGCAGTGCCAGCTTTCACCCGTTACGGCAAGTACGTCCCGCTTCACGGCACGGATTTCATACCTGAAGCTTGCGCGCACTCCGTTAAAGTAGACGAGGTGCGGCCGCACTGAGAAGTCCTCGTCAAAGAAGATTGAGGACCTGTACTTTGCCTCCACTCCCGTTACGGGCATGAGTATGCCCTCGCCCTCGAGCATCGCGCAGTCCAGACCTGCGTGGCGCATGAAATCAATGCGCGACTCCTCAAACCAGCGTATGTAATTTGAGTGGTGGACCACGGACATCTTGTCCGTTTCGTAATAATACACCCTGCGGACATAGGGCGCGAAGCTCTCCTCCATTTTATCACTCCCCCGCAAGCTGCTGAGCGCCGAGCGCGCGGAAGCGCCTGTAGCGCATTTCCGTCAATTCCGGAAGCGGCAGTATTTCCAGCTCCTCTATCTTTGCGCACAGCTCCGCGCGAAGCACCGAGTAAAAGCCTTCCTTGCCCATTTCCTTTTCCGGCAAAACTCTCTCGATTATTCCCATGTCCAGCGCATCCTGAGCCGTCAGCTTCAGACTCTGCGCGGCGTCGGCGGCTTTTCCTGAGTCCTTCCAGAGTATGCTCGCACAGCCTTCGGGCGAAATGACGGAATATATCGAGTTTTCCAGCATCCATACCTCGTCCGCCACAGCCAGCGCCAGTGCGCCGCCGCTGCCGCCCTCTCCGACGAGCACGGATATTATTGGGGTTCTGAGCGTCATCATTTCCATCAGGTTTTCGGCAATGGCCTGACCCTGTCCGCGCTCCTCGGCCTCAATACCGCAGTAGGCTCCGGAGGTGTCCACAAAGCAGACAACGGGGCGGCGGAATTTCTCCGCCTGCTTCATAAGTCTCAGGGCCTTACGGTAGCCCTCGGGATTCGGCGCTCCGAAATTACGTGTCAGGCGGTCCTTGGCGCCTCTTCCCTTTTCTATGGCGATGACTGTTACGGCCACTCCGCCGAGCCAGCCCACACCGCCGACTATCGCCGGGTCGTCCCCAAAGCGGCGGTCGCCGTGCAGCTCGAGAAAGTTGTCCACCAGAGCGTTTATATAGTCCTTGCCCGTCGGCCGGTTGTTTGCGCGCGCGGCTTTCACGCGGTCATAAGCGGTGTTTTCAGCCATTTTCAGCACCTCCACTGTGAAGCTTCAGCAACGAGCCTATAGTTTTTCTCTGTTGCGCGCGCGGCACGATAGCATCCACAAAGCCATGGCTGAGCAGAAATTCTGAGGTCTGAAAGCCCTGAGGCAGCTTTTTTCTCGTGGTTTGCTCAATAACGCGCGCTCCCGCAAAGCCTATGGTCGCACCCGGCTCGGCCAGGATAATGTCTCCTTCCATGGCGAAGCTTGCCGTCACGCCGCCGGTGGTGGGGTCGGTTATCAGCGTTATATACAGCAGCCCCGCGTCGCTGTGGCGCTTTACCGCGCCGCTGACCTTCGCCATCTGCATGAGCGAAAGCATTCCCTCCTGCATCCGCGCGCCGCCGGAAACCGTGCAGCCGACAACGGGCAGGCTATTTTCCGCCGCGTACTCAAAAATGCGCGTAATCTTCTCGCCCACGGCCACACCCATGCTGCCCATCATGAAATACGGCTCCATGACAAACAGGCAACACTCCCGCCCGTCAATTTTAGCCGTGCCGCAGATTACCGCCTCCGTCTCGCGTGAGGCGTTGCGCGTGGTCTCCAGCTTTTTCGGGTATCCGGGGAAGCGCAGAAAATCGTCCGCGCACAGCCCTGCGTAGAGCTCCGTGAAGCTGCCGCTGTCAGTCATGAAGCTCACCCGCTGGCGCGAGTTCATGCGGAAGTGGTAATCGCAGTTGGTGCAGCAGTGGTCGTTGCCCCACAACTGGCTGAGCGGAATCTGCCTATGGCAGTTCGGACAGGTCTTGGCCGGCTCATTATCGTCCTGCGCTATGGGCGCGGACTGTCTGCCGCCCTTTTCCAACTCATTTTTCGGTTGAAAGTTAAAAAAATCAATAAACGGCATGGCCGTCACCTCACTTGTTCAAAAGAGACAAATCATAGCTGCCGTCCATAAACTCGCGGCCGCTGACTATCCCAAGCTG
>CATJWG010000121.1 GCA_949744165.1 uncultured Eubacteriales bacterium
CGCGCGATGTGCCGCAGCTTCGGCACAGTGCAGCTTTTCAACCCCGGTTCCTGCGGTTTCGGTCCGTCCCCAACTTATGGGCAGATTATCACCGAAAATGGAGAGGCTTTCTGTAAAATCGTCAATATAAAATAAAAACTGCACTTTCCCCACTTTTTGTCTGTGAGGTAAACATATGAGAAGTCCTGACCAGGTCCTCGGCATTGTCGAGGGCCTTGAAAAAGAATATCCGCTGGCCGACTGCACGCTTGAGTACCGCAAAGATTATGAGCTGCTGTTCTCCGTCCGTCTGGCCGCACAGTGTACTGACGAGCGCGTGAATCTGATAACCCCCGCGCTGTTTGAGCGTTTTCCGACATTGGAGTCCTTCGCCGCCGCCGCACAGGAGGAGGTCGAGCCTTACATACACTCCTGCGGCTTTTTCCGAGCCAAGGCGCGCGACATAGTTCTTTGCGCACAGGCACTCCTTGAACGTCACGGCGGCAAGGTACCCGGTACAATGGAGGAGCTGGTAGCCCTGCCCGGCGTTGGGCGCAAGACGGCCAACCTTATCCTTGGCGACATTTTCAATGAGCCCGGCGCGACGGTTGTGGACACACACTGCATCCGGCTGTCAAACCGGATGGGACTTGTTGATAATTTGAAGGAGCCTGTAAAAATTGAGCGCGAACTGCGCAAAATATTGCCGCCGGAGAAAAGCTCTGACTTCTGCCACCGTCTGGTAATCCACGGCAGGGCCGTGTGTACGGCGCGTAAGCCGAATTGCGACGGGTGCTGTGTAAAGCACCTGTGTCAGACATTTTCCGGTTAAAATTTATTGCCGGCAAAGGGAGATTTATGAACGAAATTGAGACAAAACGCGAGCGGGCTGTTCTCGCCGGTTTATCCGCAGCCTGCTTTGATGAGAGCGAACGGTCCACCGACGTGAGCATGGCCGAGCTTGCCGCGCTGGTGGAAACCGCCGGCGGAGAGGCTGTGGCTTGGCTTATCCAGAACCGCCCCTCCCCTGACCCACGCAGCTTTATCGGCGACGGTAAGGTCGCAGAGATGAAGCTTCTCATAGAGGACAACGAGTGCAGCCTAGCCGTCTTTGACAACGAGTTGAGTCCTTCACAGATGCGCGTGCTTGGCGAGGAGCTGGGCGTGAAGGTACTTGACCGTTCGGGTCTTATTCTGGGCATTTTTGCCCAGCGGGCAAGAACGCGCGAGGGTCAGCTCCAGGTTGAGCTGGCGCAGTACAAATACCTGCTGCCACGCCTGACCGGTATGTGGACACACCTCGTGCGCCAGACAGCCTCGGGCGGCTCATCCCCCATCGGCACACGCGGCCCCGGCGAAACTCAGCTTGAAACCGACCGCCGGCATATTCGGCGCAAAATACAAAAACTCCAGGCCGAACTTGAGGAGGTGCGCAAGGTCCGCGGCGTACAGCGCCGCCGCCGCGAGAAAAACGAAGTGCCCGTCGTGGCGCTCGTCGGTTACACCAACGCCGGCAAGTCCACCTTGCTCAATCGACTGACCGGCAGTGACATTCCCGCAAACAACCGCCTTTTCGACACTCTGGACACCACCACGCGCCTTATGAAGCTTGACGAGGTACAGCAGGTGCTTGTGTCCGACACCGTCGGCTTTATTCGAAAGCTGCCGACCCACCTTATCGAAGCCTTCAAGGCCACGCTCGAGGAGCTGACCTATGCGGACGTGCTTCTGCACGTGATAGACCTGTCCAATCCCGAGTGGAGAGCCCAGGCAAAGATTGTGGACGGGCTCATAAACCAGCTCGGCGCAGCTCAGACGCCGTGCATCCGTGTTTACAACAAATGCGACGCGTATCTTGATGAGTTGCCGCGCGGCGATGGCTGCGTGTGCGTCTCTGCTCGCACGGGCGAGGGCACGTACGAGCTTTTGAAAATGCTCTCGGACACTCTTGGACGAGGGCAGCGGCGTGCCGTGTTCCTGATCCCATACTCACTGGGTGCTGTAGTCGAACAGCTCCATGCCGAAGCGGCAGTGCTCAGTGTGGAATATGACGAGCGCGGAACGTTAATTGAGGCCGTGGTCAAGCCCGAGCTCTGGGGCCGGATAAAGCAGTACGCAACAGGGGACGAGCAGCCTTACGCTGGGAGGACTGACACATGACGACCTATCTCACCCCCGCAGGCTTCGGGCAGGCGGAATACGTTGAAAAGCGCTCGCGCTTTATCGCTCGTATCTGGCCAGTTAAGGATGAGAATGAGGCGCTTTCACACATCGCGGACATGCGCCGGCAACACTACGATGCCAGCCACAACGTCTATGCCTACATTATACGCGAAAATGCCATCATGCGCTATTCCGACGACGGAGAGCCCTCCGGTACCTCCGGACAGCCCACACTGAGCGTTCTGCGGGGGGAGGAACTGCAAAACGCCTGCTGCATTGTCACGCGCTATTTCGGCGGCACACTGCTCGGCACTGGCGGGCTCGTGCGCGCCTACACCGCCGCAGCAAAGGCAGCGGTCGAAGCTTCCGGCGTGAGCATGGTTTCACGCTGGAAAAGCGCTGTAATAACCTGCCCCTACGCCCGATTTGAGCGGGTGAAGAGACTGCTCGACGAACACAGCGCGGTAATTGAGGATACAGACTTTGCCGCGGATGTGAGCTTTCATACCCTTATGCGTGAGGACGTGGCGGACAATTTTGCCGCGGCGCTGACGGAGCTTACCGCCGGCAGCCTGGCCTGCAAATTTGACGGCGAGTGCTCCCGCGCGATCAGGATAAAATAGGATGGTAAAAAATTTTAAAAAATAAAGGAAAAAGTGCAATGCGCATCGTATAAGAAGTAGTAGGTGTTTATTGAGATGCGTATTTTTATTTTTCGGAGGCGCAAGTATGGACTGTCCGAGGCAAAAACGCGAAAAGCTTGAGACGATAATGATCTGTTCTCACGGTGCACGCTCTGCCGATTCGAAGGGCCGCGCCGTGCCGGAGTCTCCATGTCCCATGCGCACCTGCTTCCAGCGCGATGTGGACCGGATAACCCACTGCAAGGCTTTTCGCCGCCTAAAGCACAAAACCCAAGTGTTTCTCCAGCCAGAGGGCGACCACTACCGCACCCGTCTTACCCACACCCTTGAGGTCACTCGTTTAGCCAGAACCATTGCCCGCGCGCTGGAAATCAACGAAGATTTGACCGAGGCGATAGGGCTCGGCCACGACCTTGGCCATACTCCCTTCGGCCACGCTGGCGAGCGCGCCCTGCGTGAAATTTATTCCGCCGGCTTTCACCACTATGAGCAGAGCCTTCGCGTAGTGGACGTACTTGAACGTGAGGGCAAGGGCCTGAACCTATGTTATGAAACGCGCATGGGCATATTAAACCACACGCACGGCGCCCCCGACGACACGCTTGAGTCCACTATAGTCCGCTATGCAGACCGTATCGCTTACATAAACCACGACCTTGACGATGCCATACGAGCCGGTATACTCACCGAGCATGACATCCCACCGCGTATACGCAATAAGCTCGGAAGCCGCAACAGCGAGCGCATAAACGCCATTGTCACCGACCTTATTGAGCACAGCGGCGAAGGTGAAATTCTCATGTCGTCCGATATGGCCGAGGTATTCGACATCTTCCACAAATTTATGTATGAGAGCGTGTACTACAATCCCGTTGCAAAGGGTGAAGAAAGCAAGGTAAAAGGCGTTTTAAGCGGAATATATGAATATTATGTCAACCATCGGGACAAACTTCCCGAAGAGTTTAAGCAAATTTCGGAGAGTGAGGGGCTTGAGCGCGCCGTATGCGACTATGTCGCCGGCATGACCGATGGCTACGCTATGGAGATTTACGGCAGTTTGTTTATACCAATGTCGTGGACGGTGAAGTAATCAACTCAGAGGCCGACAAGCGGCCTCTGAGTTGAGGTGGACTTTTTAATTACAGGCCCCTTATGAGCCTGTAATTAAAGAGAGTAGAGGAGCAATGGCGCTCCGCGCTTTACACGATGGCGCGATGGGCGCTGCGCTTCGCACCTTACATTTTTCACCGGCAAAGCGGCGACAAATGGTGACGCGCGCTCCGCAAGGAGTATTTTCCGGCGTACACGCCGCCGGAAAATAATTTAATTTTTTAGCGGCACGTTGTTCGCGAACTTCGCGAGGCTTTGTGGAGCGGGAGGTGACGGGAGCTTGGCGTTTTCGGAGAGCTTTTTGCAGGAGCTGGCTGACAGGAACGAGATAACAGAGGTGGTCGGCGGCTACGTCAAGCTGACCAAGCGCAGTGGAAGCAACCTGTTCGGGTTGTGCCCCTTCCACAGCGAAAAGACGCCCTCTTTTTCCGTTTCACAGGACAAGCAGATTTATCACTGCTTCGGCTGCGGCAAGGGCGGCAGCGTTATCAATTTCATAATGGAAATAGAAAACCTCGCCTTCCGCGACGCGGTTGAGTTTCTCGCCAGACGCGCAGGGATGGAGGTGCCGGACGACCGTCCTGACGAGTCTCGACAACGTCGCGAGCGTATGCTCGCGCTCAACCGTGACTCGGCCCGGTTTTTCTTCCGCCAGCTCACGGGACCTGGCGGAAAAGCAGCGCAGGACTATATACTCAACCGGAAAATCTCTCCGGCCACAGCAAAAACTTTCGGACTTGGCTTCGCGCCGAACAGCTGGGATACGCTTACATCGGCAATGAAATCGCGCGGCTACACCGAGCAGGAGCTTGCCGACGCGGGGCTTGCCCGACGCGGAAAAAGCGGCCGTGGTGTTTACGACACTTTCCGCAACCGGCTGATGTTTCCCGTTATCGACGTGCGTGGCAACGTGATAGGTTTTTCCGGGCGCATACTTGACGACGGCGAGCCAAAGTACATGAACAGCCCGGAGACGCTGGTTTTCAACAAAAGCCGCAATCTTTTCGCACTCAACCTCGCAAAAAAGTCGAAAAGCGGATACATCATTTTATCTGAGGGCAATATAGACGTTGTGGCCCTGCATCAGGCCGGCTTTGACAGCGCCGTGGCCTCGCTGGGCACCTCGCTGACAGCGGAGCAGGCACGGCTTATCTCCCGCTATGCAAAGGAGGTAATTATCGCCTATGACAGCGACGGCGCGGGTCAGAAGGCCTCGCAGCGCGCGATTGGCATACTTGAAAAGCTTGATCTGAAAGTGCGTGTGTTGCAGCTTCCTGACGGAAAGGACCCCGACGAGTTCATAAAAATGAAGGGTCCCGACGCTTTCCGAAATCTTTTGGAAACCACGGAAAATCATGTTGAGTACCGCTTGCAGCGCGTGCGCAGCCAGTTTGACCTGAATGTGGACGAGCAGAAGGTTGAGTGCCTGAAGCGTTCAGCCGAGATAATAGCCGAGCTGTCCAGTCCTGTGGAACGGCAGGTCTATTCCATGCGTTTGGCCGAGCTTACCGGCGTGAGCGCAGAGGTGGTCGGCGACGAGGTTGAACGCACGCGAAAAAAACTGCTCTACCGCGCGAAGAAGCAATACGAGCGGGACAGCACGCGCACGGTGCGCGCCGTCCGTCCGGCGGCGGGAACTCCGCAGTACGAAAACCTGCGCAGCGCGCGCGCCGAGGAGGGGCTTATACGGCTATACTATCTCGACCCCGCCCTCTTTGATGGGGCGGATATTTCACCGGAGGAATTCTCCTCTCCAGTGCTCGCCCGTTTTTTCTCCGTGCTGCGTGAAAAGGCGCAGGCACATACACAGCTTTCCATGGCCTCCTTGGCCGAAAGCTTCAGCGGTGATGAGATAAGCCTGCTGACAAATATATTAAACGACCCAAGCGTTCCTGACGCGCAGCCAAACCGCCGCCGCGCGATGGACGACTACATAGAAATAATCAAAAGCGAAAAACAAAGCGGCTCCGCCGGAGACGATTTAATGGCCCTGGCGCAGCAGATGAGAAACAGGAAAAGGTATGGTGGATAAAATGGCTGAGCGCAAAAAGAACGAAATTATACACGAGCCGACCGCAAGGGAACTCAAGGAGATGGCGGACAAGCTCCTTGCCGAGGCCGACGCAGCCGCTAACAGCGGCACAGATAATTCGGATACGCTGCCCTTCACGCTCATAGAAATACCTCCAGACAGGTCCGGCTCAAGAAAGATTGGCAAAAAAGCTCCCAAGGCCTCTGAAAAGGGGCCTGAAACCGCCAAGCCGCCTGAGGAGGTTCTGCATGAGCTTCTGGAAAAGGGTAAAAAGACCGGTAAGCTGACCAACAAAGAGCTTGAAATACTTGAGGACCTGAATGTAGACGCCGACACCCTCAGTCACTTTTATGAGTCCATAGAGGCCGCAGGAATCGACACCATAATTGAAAACGACGATTTTCTCCCCCCTATAGATGAGGACGCAATCCCCGAGCTTGACGAGATTGAGGAGGTCACCGAGGAGGAAATTCTCGACACCGACGCAATGGTGGATACTTTCTCCACCGACGACCCCGTGCGCATGTACCTCAAGGAAATCGGAAAGGTCGCGTTGCTCTCACCCGAGGATGAGGTTGATTTGGCAGTACGTATGGCCGACGGCGATGAGGATGCAAAGCGCAGAATGGCAGAGGCTAACCTGCGTCTGGTCGTATCCATAGCCAAGCGATATGTCGGCCGCGGAATGCTGTTCCTCGACCTCATTCAGGAGGGAAATCTCGGCCTTATAAAAGCGGTGGAAAAATTTGACTATACTAAGGGCTACAAATTCTCCACCTACGCAACATGGTGGATACGTCAGGCCATAACCCGCGCCATAGCCGACCAGGCGCGCACAATACGCATACCCGTACACATGGTTGAAACAATAAATAAGGTCATCCGTGTCTCCCGCCAGCTTTTGCAGGAGCTCGGCCACGACCCAAGTGCGGAGGAGATTGCCGAAGAGATGAACATGCCCGTGGACAAGGTGCGCGACATACTCAAGATTGCACAGGAGCCCGTCTCCCTGGAAACACCCATTGGCGAGGAGGAGGACAGCCATCTCGGCGACTTTATCCCTGATGAGGACGCCTCAGAGCCGGCCGAGGCCGCATCCTTCACATTACTCAAGGAGCAGCTCATGGACGTGCTGTCAACACTCACGCCGCGCGAAGAAAAGGTCCTTCGCCTGCGCTTTGGCCTTGAGGACGGACGCACGCGCACCCTTGAAGAGGTCGGCAAGGAATTCAATGTAACGCGTGAACGCATACGTCAGATTGAGGCCAAGGCGTTGCGCAAGCTCCGCCATCCCTCCCGCTCCAAAAAGCTGAGAGATTTTCTTAACTGAAAGCAAAGCATCCCTTGTTATAGCATTCTATCTCGTCTGAATACGCCAAAAGGCGACACTGCGTGTCCTCGAAGGTCACAAGCCGGTGAAGCTGCACAAAACATTCACACAAGAACTAACGTCAGCGACAGCCGTTCACCGCCTTATTCTCTTGAGCGCTCTCCCTGCTGCGTCGGTCTACCTCCAACGCTGCTTCGATAAGCATATTAGCGTCCACTCCCTGAGGCGGCGAATTAGGTGCGCTTCCCCGTCGGCACAGCAGATGAGCGACCGAACGCAGCTTCTGCTCTGCATTTTCCTCAAGCCCTATCTGTGCGAGCGTTACTGGAAGCCCTACCGCGCAGCAGAAGTCCATGGCTCGCCTCTGTTCGTCCTCAGGCCGGTTCTCAACAGCAAGCAGGCAAAGAGTGCCAAATGCCACCTTTTCCCCGTGATAATACGCATGGCAGTCGTCCAGTACCGACACCGCATCCTGAAAATCGTGGGCACAGGACAGTCCGCCGCACTCAAAGCCTAATGCGCTGAGATAGGTGTTCGCCTCAATTACGCGCTCAAGCGGGAGCGTAACCTCATGCCGCTCCACAGCCGCAAGCGCTGCAGGGCCGTGCTCGTATAGCGTGTCGCGACAGAGCTTCGCCAGTCCGATTCCCGTGAGCGGCACTGCGCTGCCTATCGCATTTGGAAAGCCGTTTTCAAAGCAAACTCTGGCCTCATAGTAGGTTGCCAATGCGTCGCCCATGCCACAGGCGAGCATCCTGGCCGGAGCCTGGGCTATAATGCGGCTGTCCATGATAACCATTTCCGGATTTTTGCCGAGTTGCACCACGTCGCTGACCGCGCCCTGCTCGTCGTAGACAATGGACAGCGAGCTGCACGGCGCGTCAGATGATGCAAGCGTGGGGACGATTATCATTGGAAGGCCAAGCCTGTGCGCCGTGAGCTTGGCCGAGTCTATGACCTTTCCTCCTCCTATTCCAATAACGGCGTCACAGCCGGCCTCTGCCGCCATCGAGCTCAGACGCTCCGCCTCCGACGCAGTTGACTGTCCGCCGAAACGCAAAAAAACGCACTCAAGCCCCTGTGCCCTGATACTTTTTTCGATTGCCTCCTTATATCGCGTTATGGCTGTTCCTCCCGCAACAACAAAGAATTTCTCTCCCAGCGGTGTGACAAGCCCGCCTATTTTGTTTATCAAATCCGGCCCCTGAAGATAAGCGCCCGGTCCCTGTATTCTGTACATTACATAACCTCCTCAATTTGTCCCTGGTAATTTATTCTAAGCATATATTATATCAGAACCGGTGGCATATCTCCACCGGTCTTGAATTTATTTTTTCTGCTCCGCTCCTTGAGAGAACATTCGACCGTAGATTTAGTCAAAGGACAGCTCGGTGCGTCCGATAAGGTCGTCCTCCACCTCTTTACTCAGCAACACAAAGTAGGCGTAATAGCCTGCGATGCGAACAAGCAGGTCCTGATACTGCTCGGGATGCTTTTGTGCGTCAAGCATGGTGTCGCGCCCTATTATGGAGAGCTGCCTCTCCATACCGTTATTCTGGAAATATACATCCATAAGGCTCATCAGGTTCTCCCGTCCCACGTCGCCGGATACAACACTGTGAGAGAACTTCCAGTTGAGTATCATGCCGTTGGCAAAACGGCTGTGGTCAAGCTTTGCAGCCGACTTGGCAATAGCTGTCGGACTGCTGAGGTCATGAGAGCAGCACTCGGTGTGCACAGGCCCTAAGCGGTCGGACAGAGGCTCAAAGGCTTTTCTTATGTCCGGCGTGGCGGGGGGATTCACGCCACGCCGGACGTCACAGGTGACGGAGAATACGCCAGGCATGTACTCGCCCTGAGCAGGAGTGGACTTATGGTCAACGTTATTGCAGAACCGGTCGATAACAAAGCACCCGATATCATCAGCGTAGTAATCGTCGTTTCCGTACTGGTGCATACGGGAGCTGTTTACCAGCGCGTAGAGCGGCTCACATCCCTCCCAGTTGGCACGGAGCGTGGTGAAAACGGTATCCTTCTCCCCTGCGCCATCTGCGTTGAAACGGGTGTAGTTTATACAGACGTGGCCCACGCCGCCTTCAATAAACAGGGCGGCAATATTTATTTTCTTGCCTATATGGGAAATGCGCGTCTCCTCCTCAGAAAAGGAATTATGAACCAGATCCCACACGGTGCAGTTTTTCCAATCGTCCTCAATGCTCAGGAGCTTCTGCTTTGTCTCCTCGGTCATGAAATATTTGTCGTTTTTCTTTTGTCCATGGGCTTTTCGCGGATTTTGTTGCACTCCCAGTCATAGGAAAACTCCGGATATACATGAGCCGCGTTCACAGTGCCCATATGAGGGAATTTGCCATCGCGTTGGAACTGAATAAGGCGGTTAATATGTGGGAAGGGCAAGGGATTCTTCTCCGTCTCGTTTACTCCTACGCCCCAGACCTTGTCATAGGGCTCTATTGCCATCGGTACGGTTTTGTTGGCTGCCTTTGCTGTGCCGCTCATCTCCGCTTACCTCCGTCCTTCGTTTTTTGTATTTAACCTGAGCGGTTGTTTCTCCGTTTGTTTGATTTGACTATAGCACAGTTTTTGCCTCTTGTATATTAACGCTCCATGGACGGCTGTCAATCTTCTCATTCGTTGTTCCTCTCTAACCCACAATTTTAACTAATGGGTTATGACTCCATAATTTTTTAGGGATTGTATTGTGCATAAATTGCGGTCTAAAATGTATGTAAAAATATGCAAAAGCACAGAAGTCCCGCTCAACAGTTCTGTTCTGGTGAACCTGCGCGCATTTAACCGATAAGCTGCGACCGTCAGCTCGGTTGGGAGGCGGATGAATTTCATTACATGTATATGGGGTTAGCAGCCTCGGCTTTGAGGAAAGCGTCGCGATTACGCTCATGACCGTCTGCGCCCTGATAGGCATGGCCAGCAGCTACACCTGGGGCTGGGTTGACCAGAAATTCGGTACCAAGCGCTCCATGGTCGCGTTCTCCATATGGTATCGCTGGCAATCGCCTGCAACGTATCCGAAATCAATGCTCTTGTCTACCTGTCCATCTTCATGATAGGCATATCCATCGGCAGTGCGGCAAACTTCACAATCTCTCTGACCTCCTCTGTTTTCTGACGCCATGGCCCTGCGCAGTCGAAAACCACACGGCCTGACTGGAGGAAAGCTATGAGTGTACGTTATAAACAGGCAGTCCACTTGGTTTTCGGCCCCTGTGCCGTGGACGAGGTTGAGTACGAGGTAAAAGCCCTTGGTTGCGGTAAGACCCTGTGCGTCTATGACTGGGGCGTCAGTGCAGCCGGCATAGACGAAAAAGTAAAGGCCGCTCTTTCAAAGGCTGGCGTCGGCATTGTCGTATATGACAAAATCTCCTCCGACCCGTCCTCGGAGCTGGTTGACTATGGCGCCTCCCTGGGGCTGCGAGGTCACGGGGCTG
Source organism: uncultured Eubacteriales bacterium (assembly GCA_949744165.1). Classification (GTDB taxonomy): domain Bacteria; phylum Bacillota; class Clostridia; order Oscillospirales; family Oscillospiraceae; genus JAMPGF01. The sequence continues at coordinate 10,726 of CATJWG010000121.1, forward strand.
AGCTTCACAGGCTCGGAATCCCCAGTCCAGCTTGGCAAATGTGTCGCCGACGCAGTGCGTGAGCTCATGCGCTCCTGCTGCATCAAGTCTCAACATGAAATGGGCTTTACCCGTGAGCAGGTTGTTTTCCTCGCACCGCTGGCCTTCAGTAGCGGGCTGCGCTTCAACTGCCCCGTGGATATAACGCTCGGGCTGGCACAATCTGCCATGGAGGGAGTGTACGACCACTATCAGTAAGCAACAAATCATAACCACGGCCCTTGGGGCATGGCCTGGGCAAAGCCTATAGGCTCGTCGAAAGGTCTGCCAATCGCGCGGATTTCCCGGGCATGCCCCTAAAGGGCCTATTTACTTGCCTTCTTTTACCGGCTTACCAGTGAACGGGTCGATGTACTCCGATATACTCATTTGATCTGCTGAAATGTCTTCTTGCCGCTGATTTCGGATATACTGTTCAATTGCGCGCCGATTTCGTCCCACTGTGCTCACATAATATCCCAGACACCAAAAATGCCGATTCCCATACTTGTACTTCAGTTGGCATATTTTTCATAAATCATGAGGCTTTTCTTCCCTTTCAGATATCCCATGATTTGTGCTACACTGTACTTTGGCGGAATAC
>CATJWG010000122.1 GCA_949744165.1 uncultured Eubacteriales bacterium
ACGGGTGCATGCGAAGGCATGCCTCGGGGTCCCGTTGACGAGGACCTTCACGCGCTTGACGTTGGGCTTCCATGTGCGGTTGGAACGCCTGTGAGAATGACTCACCTGGATGCCGAAGGAAACTCCCTTATCACAAAATTCACACTTTGCCATCTTATGCTGCACCTCCTCGCTTAACGAAATAAACAGCTTATTTATAATATCAGAGACGCAGGATAATTGCAAGAAAAATTTTTGATTTTCTGTAAACTTTTTGCGTATTTTTTTCAAATTAGACCATAAAATGGTTGCCAAATCACTGTGACTTGTATAAAATAGTAAAGTGCTACATGAGAAATTACCCAAAGCATTAAGCCGAAGGGGAAGAAAGGAGCATACAATGGAACACAAATACACGATGAAGCTCTCAGACCTTGTGCAGGAACATGAGCTGCGTATTGTCCATCCTGCTTCGAACTATGAGCAGTGTACCATCTCAACCTACAACGTGGCCCGGCCCGGATTGCAGCTTGCCGGATTTTACGACTATTTCCAGCCGCAGGAAATCCAGATAATGGGCAAGACGGAGATGGCCTATCTGCACACGCTTCCGGAGGATACGAGGAAAGAGAGAATTGACAAATACATGGCCCACGGCATTACGGTGCTTGTGGTCTGCCACAGAATGCCCCCCGACCCCGATATGGTTGACGCTGCGCGGCGCTACGACGTAAACCTGATGACCACGGACCTGCCGACATCGGCCTTTATGGCCCAGGCGATAAACACTCTGCGCACCGTGCTGGCCCCGCGCATAACGGTCCATGGCGTTCTTGTGGAGGTACACGGCGAGGGACTTCTAATAACCGGTGACAGCGGTATAGGTAAGAGCGAAACGGCGTTGGAGCTCGTCAAGCGCGGCCACCGCCTTGTTGCTGACGACGCGGTAGAGATACGCCGCATGAGCCGAGGACAGGTTATAGGAGAGGCTCCGGCTATGATACGCTACCTCATGGAACTGCGCGGCGTTGGAATTATTGATGTGCGCAAGATTTTCGGAGTAAGCTCGGTGCTTGAGCGCAGCAAGATTGACCTTGTGGTGAACTTTGAGCGATGGGACAGCGAAAAGGTCTATGACCGCCTGGGACTTGAGGATGAGAACATCTCCTATCTCGGCGTAAAGGTGCCTCACCTGACCATACCGGTTGCCCCCGCGCGTAACCTGGCCATAATATTGGAGGTGGCGGCCATGAATAACCGCCAGAAGCGCATGGGATTCAATACTGCCCGCGAGCTTGAGAGAAAGCACGACGCCCAGATTGATAACGGCTGGATGGACTAAAATGTTATGAAGGCCGTGGGCTTTCAAAATGAAGATTGCCCTTCGTTTCGCGCGCTTGCACTTGCATTGCGGGATGAGTACTTTTCCGGTGTGCACGCCGCCGGAAAATGAGTTGTTTTTTCACTGCGCTTTGCGCAGGAACTCTGTTACGCATTTCAGGAGGATTATGACGGACAAAGAGCTTGTAAACCTCATACGTGAGAGGATTCCCGGGCTTACGCTGCGGGAGGGGGAGCCGATGAGCCGGCATTGCAGCTTTCGTATTGGCGGTCCTGCGGACATTTTCGCGGAGCCGGACAGTGAGGAGAGGCTGCTTTCGCTGTGTACGATTCTGCAAGATGAGAACGTGCCATGGACGGTTATCGGCCGCGGGACCAACCTGCTCGTCTGCGACGAGGGAATTTCCGGCGCCGTGATAAAACTGGGCGACGGCTTCGCCTCAGCTCGCGCTGAGGGGACGGAAATTACTGCATCAGCTGGAATCTCCCTCTCCCGCCTGGCGCTGCTGGCCCAGCGCGGCGGCCTGACGGGGCTGGAATTTGCCCACGGTATCCCCGGCAGCCTCGGCGGTGCGGTTATGATGAACGCGGGGGCCTACGGTGGGGAGATAAAGGACGTGACCGTCTCGGTCCGAGCCCTGGACCCCGACGGCGCAATCCGGACCTACTCCGGTAATGAGCTGGACTTCTCCTACCGCCGCAGCCGCTTCGCTGAGTGCGGCGGAGTCATACTCTCCGCGGTGCTGCGCCTGACGCGCGGCGATGGGGAGGAGATTGAGCGGCGTATGCGTGAGCTGGCGGAAAAGCGCTCTGGCAGCCAACCGCTGGATAAGCCCTCCGCCGGCAGCACATTCAAACGCCCAGCAACGGGCTATGCGGCAGCGATGATAGACGGCGCGGGCTTGAAAGGATTTAAAATAGGCGGCGCGGAAGTGTCGGAAAAGCACGCCGGTTTCGTGGTAAACACCGGCGGAGCAAGCTTTGCCGACGTTACCGCGGTAATGGAGCACGTACAGAAAATGGTTTTGGATAAATACGGCGTACATCTTGAACCAGAGGTCCGCATAATACGCCATTGAGGATTACAGATGGATTTGCTGATAATATCCGGTATGTCCGGCGCGGGAAAAAGCCGCGCGGCGGACGTGCTGGAGGATTTGGATTACTTCTGCATGGACAACGTCCCCGCGGCGATGCTGCCGCGGCTGGCGGAGTTTTATATTGGCGCGGGAAGCCGCTATGAACACGTGGCGGTAGTGACCGACGCGCGCGACCGCGCGGGCTTTGGAGAGATTTTTGACTCTCTGGACAGGCTGCGCGAGCTCGGCTGCGACTACCGTATACTTTTTGTTGAGGCGGATCTGCCGGCGATAGTGCGGCGCTATAAGGAGACGCGCCGGCCACACCCGCTCCAGGCGCGCACCGGCTCGATTGAGGATGCGGTGCGAAGGGAAGGGGAGCTTCTTGCCCTGCTGCGCGAGCGTGCGGACTATGTGATTGATACGACCAATCTTGCCCTTGGCATGCTCCAAGCGGAGATTTACCGCCTTTTTGTCGGCGAGCCATCGGACCGGCAGCTTTCGGTAAACGTGATGTCGTTCGGCTTCAAGCATGGCGTGCCCATAGAGGCGGATATGGTATTTGACGTGCGCTTTCTGCCGAACCCGTACTACGTGGAGTCAATGCGACGCAAAACGGGGCTGGACAGGGAAGTGTACGACTTCATATTCGAGCACGCCTCCGCGCGCGAGTTTCTGGAGCTGCTGTGCAGCTTGGTGGACTTTCTCATCCCGCATTACATTGAGGAGGGCAAGCGCACGCTGACCATCGCCATAGGCTGTACTGGCGGACACCACCGCTCCGTGGCCGTGGCGCGCGCCCTGACTGAGCACATAGAACGGCTCGGCCAGAGCGCGGAGAACAATAACCGCGATATCGACAGGTAAGGAGCTTGCGCTGTGTCCTTTTCATCCAACGTAAAATCGGAGCTGTGCCGCACTGCGCTTTCGCGCAAATGCTGCGCGCGCTCGGAGGCGTACGGGGTTTTGCTGTACGCCAATACCTTCTCCTTCCGTGAGATAAAGATAATAACCGGAAGCACGGACTTTGCTGCGAGGCTGCCGAAGCTTTTCCGCCGTGCCTTCGGCCTGAGCTTTGACTCGGCGACAGAGCCCTCCGGTGGCAGCAGGGCGGTTTTTTCCGTCACGTCGCCAGAGAAGATTGCCGTGGTGTTTGACTGTTACGGCTATGACTCGCGCAGTACGCTGTCACACCATATCAATCTTGGTGTGCTTGAGGACGAGTGCTGCCGCTGCGCTTTCCTGCGCGGGACCTTTTTAGCCGGTGGAAGCGTGACGGACCCCGCGCTGCGCTGTCACCTTGAGCTGGTGACCGAGCACACAAGCGTGTCCCGCGAGCTGTACGCCTTGCTTCGGGAGATGGGATTTGAGCCCAAAGAGGCTGCGCGCGGCGCACACCGGATTACATATTTTAAACAGTCCGGCGCGATTGAGGACTTTTTGACCACCATAGGCGCGACAAACTCGGCCATGGAGCTTATGAGCGCCAAGGTGGAAAAGGATATGCGCAACGCTATAAACCGCAGGGTCAACTGCGACAGCGCCAACGCGGACAAGATAGTGTCCGCCGCTCAGGCGCAGCTTGAGAAGATACGCGCTCTTGAGCGCTCTGTCGGTATAGAGAACCTGCCGGCCGACCTCCAGCAGGCGGCCATCCTGCGCATTGCAAACCCTGAGGCAAGTCTTGCAGACTTGGCGCTGCTGTCCAGCCCGCCGGTGAGCAAAAGCTGTATAAATCACCGGCTGAGAAAACTGATGAGCTACGAGGTGGAATGAGCATGTCATTTGTACATCTGCATGTCCATAGCGAATACAGCCTGCTTGACGGGGCCTGCCGGATTGACAGCCTTGCCTCTGAGGCGGCGCGGCTTGGCCAGCCGGCTGTCGCCATAACCGACCACGGTGTTATGTACGGCGCCGTGGCTTTTTACAAGGCGGCGAAGGCCGCGGGAATAAAGCCCATAATCGGCTGTGAGGTCTACGTCGCCCCCGGCGACCTCCGCGGCCGCGAGCACGGCGTAGACGACAACTACAGCCATCTGCTCCTACTGTGCAAGAACGAGACCGGCTACAAAAATCTCTGCTATCTTGTTTCGGCCGCTTTCACCGAGGGCTTTTATGTCAAGCCGCGCATTGACTGGCCACTTCTGAGCGGACATGCCGAGGGGCTGGTATGCCTGTCCGGCTGCCTGGCGGGCTACATCCCGCAGAAGCTGATAAACAACGAGTATAAGGCCGCGCGGGAAAAGGCTGAGGAACTGCGCGCTCTGTTCGGCGATGACTTCTATCTTGAGGTCCAGGACCACGGCATAGTAGAGGAAAAACGAGCCATGAACGGCCTGCTTCGCCTTTCCGAGGATACGGGTATTCCGATAGTCCTGACCAACGACGCGCACTATCTCAAAAAAGAGGACGCGAAAAACCAGGACGTACTGCTGTGCATCCAGACAGGCAAGACCCTTGACGATGAGCGCCGTATGCGCTTTCAGGGTCAGGAGTTCTATCTAAAGAGCGAGCAGGAGATGGCGTCCCTGCTCCCTGACCGCCCCGACGCTTTGGAAAACACCGTTAAGATTGCCGAAAAGTGCAATTTTGACTTTGAGTTCGGAAATTACCACCTGCCCGAATTTGCCCTGCCAGAGGGCGAGACCGACAGCTTTGAATATCTGAGGAAGCTGTGCGAAGCAGGGTTTAAGAAGCGTTTTCCCAATTCGCCCGAGGTGCATGAGCAGCTTGATTACGAGCTGGCGATGATAAAGCGTATGGGCTTTGTGGACTACTTCCTTATCGTGTCCGACTTCATCGGATACGCCAGGGGCAGGGATATCCCCGTCGGCCCTGGGCGCGGCTCCGCCGCCGGAAGCGTGGTCAGCTACTGTCTCGGCATAACGGACGTGGACCCGATAAAATACAGCCTATACTTTGAGCGCTTCCTCAACCCCGAGCGCGTATCCATGCCGGATATCGACATCGACTTCTGTATCCGCCGCCGCGGCGAGGTAATAGACTACGTAAACCGCAAGTACGGCGCGGACCATGTCTCGCAGATAGTTACCTTCGGCACCATGGCTGCAAAAAACGCGATACGCGACGTCGGCCGCGTCATGGCCGTGAGCTATGCGGACACGGACGCGGTTGCCAAGCAGGTGCCCAACGCCCTGCACATCACCATAGACGAGTCTCTCAAGCTCTCAAAGCAGCTGCGCGAAATGTACGAGGGCGACGAGCGTATAAAGCAGCTTATCGACACGGCCCGTGCCCTTGAGGGAATGCCGCGCCACGCCTCGACACACGCCGCCGGCGTGGTGATAACCAAGCGCCCAGTTTATGAGTATGTGCCCCTGTCGAAGAACGACGAGAGCGTTGTTACCCAGTACCAGATGACGACGCTCGAGGAGCTGGGCCTGCTGAAAATGGACTTTCTGGGCCTTCGCAACCTCACGGTTCTCGACGATGCCCAGCGCCTTGTGCGCCGCGGGAAGCCGGACTTCACGATTGAGAACGAGCCCGAGGACGACAAGGCAACCTTCGGTATGCTCACCGCGGGGCGCACCTCCGGCGTGTTCCAGTTAGAGAGCACGGGCATGACCGGCGTTTGCACAGGCCTCAAGCCAAAGAGCATCGAGGATATTACCGCCATAATCGCGCTCTACCGCCCCGGTCCCATGGACAGCATTCCCCGCTTTTTAGAGTGCTCGAATAATCCGGACAGGATAAGCTATAAGCACCCCATGCTCAGGGATATCCTTTCCGTGACCTACGGCTGCATAGTGTATCAGGAGCAGGTTATCGAGATTTTCCGCCGCGTGGCCGGCTTTTCTCTGGGCCAGGCGGATATGATACGCCGCGCCATGAGCAAGAAGAAGGAGAAGGAGATAGTGCGCGAGCGCCAAACCTTCATCCACGGCGACCCCGAGCGCGGCATCCCCGGCGCGGTGAAAAACGGTGTTGACGAAGCCGTAGCCGGCAGCATATACGATGAGATTCTCGACTTTGCCAACTACGCCTTCAACAAGGCGCACGCCGTGGCCTACGCCATAGTGGCCTACCGCACAGCGTACATGAAATGCCACTATCCACGCGAGTATATGGCTGCGCTTATCACCTCAGTGCTGGACAACAGCGCCAAGGTTGCCGAGTACATTGCCGAGTGCCGCGAGCTGGGCATAAAGCTGCTTCCTCCGGACATAAACGAGTCCGAGCCGGATTTCTCCGTGTCGGGAGACGGACTGCGCTTTGGTATGGCGGCGGTGAAAAACGTCGGCCGCGGCTTTGCCCGCGCGCTGGTGGACGAGCGGTCGAGAAACGGCCCCTTCACGGCTTTTGACGAGTTCTGCGAGCGTATGTTCGGCCGCGACCTCAACCGCCGCGCGGTGGAAAGCCTCATAAAGGCCGGCGCGTTTGACAGTCTTGGCTATAAACGAAAAGCGCTTTTGCAGGCTTCCGGCTCGGTGATAGACGGCATTGCCTCCGCCGGACGAAAAAACGTCGCGGGCCAGCTTGACCTGTTCGGCTTCGGCGCGGACGAGGATGAGGGCCGGCCCGGCGTATCCCTGATTCTCCCGCAGGTGGAGGAATTTACAAAACGCGAGCTGATGACCATGGAGCGGGAGATGACGGGCCTGTACTTAAGCGGCCACCCCATGGACGAATACCGCGACAAGATAGCGAAGCTTGGCGTCTCGCCCATAGGCGCGATAACGGCCGATTTTGCTTCCGACGAGGGCCCCCGCCGCTTTGCCGACGGTCAGCGAGTGAATGTCGCCGGCGTGGTGGTAACGTTTAAAAAGAGAACGACCAAAAACAATACCATGATGGCCTACGTCACCCTTGAGGACGACAGCGGCAGCATGGAACTGCTCGCCTTCCAGAAGGCTCTGGATGCCGGCGGGGGATATATTGCCGACAATGCTGCGCTTGTTGTGTCAGGCCGAATCTCAGTGCGCGACGAGAAGGAGGCGCAGGTGATGGTAGATACGATACGTCCCCTGTCCGACCTTGGCGCGTTGCCAGCGGCATCGGCCCCCATGCAGGAGAAGAAGGAGCAGCGCAAGCTGTTTCTGCGCATGGACAGCACCAATACCGCCGGCCTTCGCCGGTTGGAGCTGCTTTTGTCGATGTTCCCCGGCGAGGACACGCTCGTGACCTATTTCCCAAACTTGAAAAAACAGCGCAGCGCCCGCTGCGTTATCCACGACGCGCTTGTGGACGAGCTGAAGGAACGCTTCGGAGATGAGAACGTAGTAATAAAATAGGAGATACGCCATGCAGTATAAACGCTTTAATGACACAATCATAGTCCGCATAGACAGGGGCGAGGAGATTCTCGATAAGCTCCGCGAGGTCTGCCTGAGCGAGGGAGTAAAGCTCGCGTCCGTGTCCGCCATCGGCGCAGTAAACAGCTTTACCGTAGGTGTGTTTCGCCCAAATGAGAAAAAATATGATGCCAACGACTTTTCCGGCGACTATGAGATAGTCTCCCTCGCCGGCACCGTTACCACCATGGACGGAGAGTATTACGCCCATCTGCACATGTCCGCTGGGGACGCCTTAGGCAACGTCCGCGGCGGCCACCTGAACCGAGCCGTGGTAAGCGCCACCTGTGAGATGATAATAACTGTCGCAGACGGCGAGATAAACCGCCGCTTTGACGAATCTGTGGGCCTGAATCTGCTTGAGCTGTAAGATCCCGCGCGATACATTATAATATTTAAAAACATACGGGGAGGAGCTGCCATGTATACAATAGGAGTTGACCTCGGCGGCACGAATATCGATGTCGGCGTCGTCGATGAGAATCACAGCATAATCGCCCAGTCCCACACGCCTACGCTGGCAAAGCGCCCTGCATCGGAGGTGCTTGACGATATTGCCCGCTGTGTCCGTGCGGCTGCGCAGTCCGCCGGACTGCGGCTTGAGGACATTCGCGCCCTGGGAATCGGCAGCCCAGGCACCTGCGACGCGGAAAAGGGCGCGGTGCTCAATGCCCATAATCTCGGCTGGTTCGGCGTACCCGTGCGTGATGAGCTCAGCCGCCGCCTCGGCCTGAGCGTGCATCTGGGCAACGACGCTGACTGCGCCGCATTGGGTGAAACTGTTGCCGGCGCGGCCCGCGGCTGTTCCGACGTACTTATGGTTACGCTCGGAACCGGCATCGGCGGCGGCATCGTCGCGGGCGGCCGCGTCTATGCGGGCTACCGCAGTCTCGGCGGCGAGATAGGCCACATGTGCATAGCCATGGACGGCGAGAGCTGCACCTGCGGCGAGCGCGGCTGCTGGGAGGCCTATGCCTCTGCCACCGCGCTTATTCACCGCGGCGAGGTTGCCGCCTCTGCCCGGCCCGACAGCGCGCTGTGTGCCCTGCGCCCGCTTGACGGACTGAAAATTTTCACCGCCGCAAATGACGGAGACCCCGTCGCCGAAAAGGTGGTCAGCGAGTATATTCGCTGCCTCGGTGTCGGGCTTGTGAATATGATAAACGTGCTTTATCCCGAGATAGTTCTCCTTGGAGGCGGAATAAGCCGCCAGGGCGAAAGGCTGCTTGCCCCCCTGCGCGAGCATATCGCCTCCCATTTCTTTGTCGGCCTGCGGGGGGTTATGCCGCGTCTTGAGCTGGCCTCCCTTGGCCCTGCCGCTGGAATAATCGGCGCTGCCGCGTTGTGCCGGTAAGGCAAAAATTTCCTCGAAAAAAGTCGTCCCGGGCTCTTGCCGTAGAGGAAAAATTGGTATATTATAGAGCCTGATAGCGACAGCGCCCCATCCGATAGTCAGGAGGAACACCAATGAAAAAGAAGGGAAAAATCAACGAGACAAAAGTCTATGTCGCGGTTCTTGTAATAATCTTTGTCGCCGCGATAATAATCAGCGTCGCGCGTCTTGGCAAGGATGACGCACGCCAAACGCCGGAGCCGACGACTGCGCCAACCGCGGACGTAAACACACCCGACGATGACCCCGCGAATACAACCCCCGAGCCCGAGGCCAGCCCCGAGCCGACCCCGACGCCCACACCGCGTCCTACCTTGGCACCCACACCTCAGCCAACGCCCACACCTCAGCCGACCCCGACGCCCACGCCTCCCCCCGCAAGCGACCTTGGCACGGGCAGCTTCTCCTCTGCTACCGGAGTGGGACTTGACCTTGTCGTGGACTGGGCCGCCGGTGCCGCTGCCGAGGGCAGCTCGAGCGTGACCTTTGTGATATCGCTCAATTCCTACAGCCTGTATACCGACGCCCTGCCCGGCGCTCTGACGCTCACCGTCGGCAGTGAGACCTATAATTTCGATACCCCCAGCGTTGCCTATGACGGACATACGCAGATAAATACCCCCTTTGCCACGAAGACCGTCACTGTCCCCGCCGGCGACGTAAGCGTAAAAGCCGAGTGGTACTACCGTGGCAGCTATTCTGGCGCCTATCTTGAATCCATAACCGCCACCGGCACCGTAAACGCCGGTTGAAATCAAAGCGGCAGCCTTTGGCTGCCGCTTGCTTTTTCAAAAAACAAATGTAATAAAAAGTGCAAAGCACCGCCGCCTGAAGCGTCGTGCCCACCCCCACCCCCCCACTACAATATATAAGGTATGAAAATGCTTGTGTACCACAAGAATCTCCCCAAAGTTACGCTTATGTTACAATCCCTCCAAACCTATTGACGAAAAAAACTTGTTGTGTTAAACTCCAAACCGTAAACAAGAGAGCACGCCGCCGTGGGATGACGCCTCTCTTGCGAAAAAAACGGTAATGCCGTTTGATGACAGGCCACGGAATTCCATGCCATCAAACGTCTTACATAGGCCCTCCCGGGGGTACTACTTATAGGAGGAGTTTGAATGAAGACTCTGAAGAAAACACTTTGCCTCGTTCTGGCAGTAGTGATGGTTCTCGGTCTCGGCGCCATGTCCGCGTCTGCAACGCTCGACTATGCTGACAATGAGAAAATCACCTACAAAGAGGCTGTCGATGTCATGTCCGGCATCGGCGTACTGAAGGGCGACGAAGGCGGCTTCCGTCCGACCGACACCGTCCGCCGCAGCGAAGCTGCGAAAATCATCGCATATCTGCTTATCGGCAATGCAGCTCAGGCAGATGCACTGAGCACCAGCAAGGATCCGTTTACGGACGTGCCTGCGAGCCACTGGGCAGCTGGCTACATTGCGTACTGCGCCAACGCCGGCATCATCAACGGCATGGGCGACGGCACCTTCCAGCCCGACAGCCCCGTAACCGGCCTGCAGTTTGCCAAGATGCTGCTGTGCGCTCTGGGCTACAACGCCAACGACGAGTATGTCAATGATGACTGGGCTATCGTAGTGTCCAAGGACGCTCTGCGCCTTGACGTCTTCAAGGACAACCTCGCCGGCGCTACCAACACCGCAGCTACCCGTGAGGAGTGCGCACTGTACGCATTCAATGCAACCACCAGAGTTGACAAGGTTTCCTACTCTGCTCTTCTCGGCGGCTACATCACCAGCGGCTCCGTCGGAGCTGACGCTGCTGACGCAAGCAAGGGCCAGAAGATTAAGGACGACTTCAAGCTGGATAAGCTTGACGACGAGGATGACGACTTCGGCCGCATCGACGGATACCGTTGGTACGTTGACAAGAAGAACAACATCATCTCTGACTACTACGGCGATACCACCAACCTGAAGGCCACCTACACCACCGAGGTCACCGGCGCTGACGTTGCCGCCCTGCTTGGCAAGACCTTCATCGACGACGTTGAGGCTGCCAACTTTGAAGTGTACGTCAACGGCGACACTTCTTCCCCCATCACCAAGGATGACCTGAAGAAGTCCAACACCGAGGCTCTCGACGGCACCGGCAACGGCGTTCAGACCCTCATTTATGCAGGCACCAGAGGCAGCGGAAAGGATGCTGAGAGCTGGATCCGCATAGTCATCATCGACACCTACCTTGCAAAGGTAACCGACGTTAAGGCCGCGACCTCCAAGAAGGACCCCGTGACCACCGTTGAGTACGTTGAGCCCTTTGAGAGCGCTTTTGAGGAGCCCACCGCCACTACCTTCAACACCGACAAGTTCGAGGAGAACGACTACGTTCTCGTCACCGTGGCCGACGGCAAGATCCAGAGCATGACCGCCGCCACCGTCAAGGAAGGCAAGATCTCCCGCTACACCAAGACCAAGAATGAGGTCAGCGTAGTTTCCGGCGGCACCACCTATGTTGCAGCCAAGAACGTTGCTTTCAACGACGATATGGATGCAGCTACCAATGATGAAATCGTAAACAAGCAGATAGTTGACGGCAAGAACCATGTTCTGTACGTTGACGAGTACGGTTACCTGATCGCCGTGGGCGAGGTTGCTGCGGACAGCGATTACGTCTACGTCGCAAAGTTCGGCTCCAAGGCCAACACTGACGACAAGCTCACCGACAAGGATGACCTCGTCGCCGATATCTACTACGCCGACGGTACCAACGCCATCGTCAAGGTTAACACCGCCGACGATACCAACGCCGACGATGAGGCCAATGTTCTCGTTGATGTCGACTACGGCACCAAGGCTGAGCTTGACGACATCAACGACAACCACGCCAACCAGATCTACAAGCTGACCATGAAGAAGGGCAAGGCCATTCTGACCAACGCCGGTACTGATGTAAGCACGGATGACGTCTGCGTCACCAAGGGCGTGTCCAGCATCTCTGACAGCCACAAGGCTGACAGCAAGACCGTGTTCTTCTACGTCAGAGACGGCGAGTACTACGGCGACGATGAGTACGACTTCGCAGTGGAAGCCTTCACCGGCATCAACAGCGTGCCTGTTGCCAACAAGGACAAGGACAACGCCATGTCCACGAGCGTTATTGCTGACGCTGAGGACACCGACAAGGCCAAGGCCGTTCTCGTAACCGACACCCGCGAGGGCGAGAGCACCGATACCGTGTACCTGTACCTCGGCACTCACGACGTCAACGAGGACAACTGGACCGTGACCTACGACGTGTACGTCAACGGCAAGCTTGATACTCTGAAGATCTCCTACAAGGATGAGGAGGCTAAGGACGACGCCGTTAAGGAAGCAGAGTCCTTCGTGAACACCTTCTTCACCGTGAACGGCAAGAACGAGTTCGTAGACAGCAAGGTCGGCGCCTCCGCGGATGCCCTCAAGGCTGTTGACAAGAACTTCTACGCCAGCGATGTTACCATCGCGACGATGGATAAGTCCACCCTGACCTTTGACGAGCCCATCGGCGAGTCTGGTAAGGCTCCCAAGGACGAGTTCGCCTACGGCTACAGCACTCTCCAGGTAATCGACCTGGTCAACGATGTTGACGACGACGAGTACATCTCCAACGCCAGAGCTCTCGAGAAGCTCGTCAATGCTGACGATGCTGCCACCTACACCGTAGCTATCCAGTTCGCTGACAACGCCAGCAACGCGATTGCTTACCTGTACATTGTGGACATCGCCTGATTGCAGTGAGCAGAGTGCTTATCTGAAGCGGTAAGCTTCAAAGCAACAAACCCATAGCGGCAGCCCCCCGAGCAATTCGGGGGGCTGTTTTTTTTGCTGTCATATGACAGAAGCGATGGCGACGTAGTTGTAGCTTTTTCCCTTTACGTTTATGCAGGTCTTGCTTGGAGTTACTGCGGTGAGGGTTAACGTGTTCCCGCTTATGCTCATCTTCGCCGCAGTCTCGCTGCCGCTCAGACGTCCCTCCTCGCGCACGATGGCGAGACTGCCGGAAACGTTGTCGCTCCTCTGTATAAAGATAAGGAGAGGAAGCTTGTTAAAGGAGAGTGAAAACGAGGGGTCGCCTGTGCCGGAGTAGGAGCCTGAGAATATGGCGCAGCTGCCTGCTCGGGCGCTGAGAGTGGACAGCGCTGTGTCAATAAGTGTGAAGTTTTGGTTAAAGTCAGCGCGCAGGACAGGGTCGGTGCTGCTCCAGGAGTGGAGCTTAAGAAATGCAGTTTTGTTTGCAGAAGACATATCTTTCCTCCTTCAGTAATTTTGCGGCCACTGCAAAGCTGGTGCTGTGCGGCCAGTTATGGGCAATGTCCGGAAGAACGAGCCCTGACTTAGGGGAATCCAGGAGGGCTTAAGCCAGCTTGGATGAAAATATGAAAAATTTGATAAATAGCGAAGAAATCCCGTGCGTCTCTCTGGAAGAAGCCCAGCGTAAAAGCGTTTGTCCGGGTTGAAGAAAATGCGTCCCGCCTTTTTGCAGCCTGGTTTTTGTGTTATGCATCGTGGAAGAGAGAATATTATATATGTATATGGAGCATTACGCTCCCCGCCGTGAGCGTAATGCAGTCTCTTCCTTCCCTCCCCAACGCAAATACGGGAAAAATGGAATAAATCGTCGCATCGGCGCGGCTTTGAAATTATTCTTCTGTCGGAGAGCCGTTGTTTTCGCCCGTGTCCTCTCTGTCTGCCGCCTCTGCGGCGGCGCGCGCCGCCGCGTCATCTCCGATTCCTGTGATAACCCCGTCCTGCGCCTCCACTGTCATCCAGGGCAGAAACTCCAGTGCTTCGGCCTCCAGCTCCGGAGGCACAACCGCCCATCCCTCCGGAATACTGTCCAGCGCGGGATAAATGAGCTGGTTCCCCCGCGCCCCGTTTGCACCAGCTTTAAGATTTACGATAAGCATAAAATACTCCTCCTAAAAATATACTTTCACCCTTACCCGCCGCCCCCATGCAACGTGCGCAGCAATATGTGCAACAAAAAAGAGCCGACCCCCCAATTGGGTCGGCTCTATCTCCATATGTCCGCTCAGATTTTTTCTGCGATTGCCTTTGCGCAGCGCTGGCAGATTTGTCTGCCCTTAAATTCAATCAGCTTTTTGGACTCCCCGCAGAAAGAACAGTCCGGCTGGTATTTGCGAAGAATGATATCCTTGCCATCGACAAAAATTTCCACGGTGTCCTTTTCGGCCAAATTGAGGGTACGCCGAAGCTCGATAGGGAGCACGATTCTCCCCAGCTCGTCCAGCCTGCGCACAATGCCTGTTGATTTCATTTTTCTCCCTCCAGGTAGCATGATAAGCTTGGACCGTTGTAAAAAACTGTCATACACCAAATCATTAGTGTCGGAAGGAAGTATATATGACCTGAGACATAAAGTCAACTCGAAAAGGAAAAAATGCCAATTTGCAGTAAAAATTGCAAAAATCATGTCTATACTTTAGCAATCATCGCCATAGCATTTTGATGTTTCAAATTAAAGCTTTTAATTTGAGCCTGTAAGCCCTTGTAAATACAGGCTTTTGGGCGTCTCAGCGTTAAAACCGATCGGGGTAAACACCCTTCCGGCGCAGCTGCGCCAGGCTTTCCCTCACGCCTTCGATGTCCTCGCGGTAAGTTACCCCGTGCCAGCGTGCGTTGCATTCAAGCACTCTCACCGAGCAGCGCCCCCGCTCCAGCAGGCCGTTGACTACGCTCGGCAGAAAATATTCGCACCTGAGCGGATTTAAGCTCAGCCCTTGCCGCAGAAACTCGGGAAAGCCCTCCCACAGCGCGTCGAGCATGTCGCCGGAAAAGCCCCAGAAGTTCATTGACACAACGGCGTCGCCCGAGATGGGCTCATAGTGCTCTCCATCCTCAGTCCAGGCAGCGTCATCGCCGTGCTTTTCAATTTTTGTGCGCTCCGTCACGCCCGAGAGCATCCCGTTCTCAATAGCGCAGACCCCTCGTGAGACATGGCCGTTTTCCGTCAGCGTGTTGCGCAGCCTGTAGCCGGCCATCGCGTGCTCTCCAGGGCCCCGGCATCCCTTGAGAAAGTCGTAAATTGCCCTGTAGGCCTCCGCCCCGTAAAAATCATCCGCGTTTATCACGGCAAAGGGCCCGTCCACCACGCCGCGGCAGCAGGCCACCGCGTGCCCCGTGCCCCAGGGCTTCTCCCTGCCCTCCGGAACGGAAAATCCCTCCGGCATCCGCGAAAGCTCCTGGTAGACGTACTTCACCTCAAAGTGCCTCTCGGCCCGCGCGCCGACCGTCTCGCGGAACTGACGCTCAATGTCGCGCTTTATTACGAACGCGACCCGTTCAAAGCCCGCGCGCTGCGCGTCAAACAGAGAGTAATCAATAATCGCGTGCCCCTGTCCGTCCACGGGCGTAATCTGCTTAAGCGAGCCGAAGCGGCTGCCGAGCCCTGCGGCCATTATCACCAGCGTGGGTCTGACCGCGGCCGTGAATTTTTGCATAGATTCAGTTTCCGGCATTTTTGAAATTCCTCCCCCGCCCGGCGTTAACAAAGGCCGGAGCAAACGCAATAATAAAAACATAAAAGAGTGGCGCTGGTAAACTGCTGGCTCTCTCCTGCCTTTTAAAGCTTCATGCTAATCGCACGAAACCGTCACTTGGCAGAGTGGCGGTTTCTGCGCTTTTTACGATAATCGTAAGCGTAAAAGCCTCGATATGTAAAGTGATACGCAAAGCCGCCCCCCCTTTTTTCGGGCGGAGTGGCCAGCCGCCTACCGTATATTGCAATACTCTTTTCCCTGCATATGGGGTAAAATTATTTTACCGCGTTTCCCTGCTCCTGTCAACGCCCGCGCTCAGTTGAAGCTCTTTATCATTTCCCTCCGCAGCCGTACGATAATCCGTTTTTCCAGCCGGGAAATATAGCTCTGTGAAATCCCCAGCATATCCGCGACCTCCTTTTGGGTATACTCCTGCTGACCGCACAGTCCGAAGCGCAGCGTGATAATGTTTTTTTCCCTTTCGCCCAAGCGGTCCACCGCGTCCATGAGAAGCTGACGCTCCACGTCGTCCTCCAGCGGCCGCGACACGTCGTCGCTGTCCGTGCCCAGCACGTCAGAGAGCAGCAGCTCGTTCCCGTCCCAATCGGTGTTAAGCGGCTCGTCAAAGCTGACCTCCGAGCGCCGCGAGCTGATTTTGCGCAGATACATGAGTATTTCGTTTTCAATGCAGCGCGACGCGTAGGTTGCCAGCTTGATGTTCTTGTCCGCGCGGAAGGTGGAGATGGCCTTGATAAGGCCGATAGTGCCGATGGAGATGAGGTCCTCAAGGTTTACCCCCGTGTTCTCAAAGCGCCGGGAGATGTACACCACCAGACGCAGGTTGTGCTCTATCAGCAGCTTTTTTGCCTCCTCGTCGCCGGAGCACAGCCGCTCTATGGCTGAGCGCTCGTCCTCCGGTGGCAAAGGCGGCGGCAGAGTGTCGCTCCCGCCGATGTAGTGCACCGGATCCGGAAGAGCCAGTCCGAGACGCGCAAGCAGCCGGCGTGCGCCCATCTGCGCCTTCAAGAGATACAGCCTGCGCCCGCCAAGGCCCTGCCGCCGCGCGGCGCGCGCTATTCTTTTGTTCTTCTTACTTTTCACATCAAAACCCCCTATTCCGAGATTAAAGCCTGGTAAAGTCCGTCTGCTGAAAGTCCAGCGCGTGACACGGCCACGGACACGCCGCTTTTTCGGCCATCCACGCGCACCTCGTCCGGACGGAAGAGGAGCAGCAGCGAGCCTGAGCCGGTCACGCAGCCGCAGGGCAACAGCCTGAGCCGCCCCCGAAGCTGGGGCAGGTCGGCTAAAGCCTGAAAGCTGTCGAGCGGGTCGCGTGTGAGAAGCTCCACGGCATCTCCGCTCAGCAGCGGCCTGAGCGCCTGCGCCTCCGCCACAAGCACGCTCTCGCCCGTCACTGGGTCGGTAAGCTCGTTTCCGGTGTCGTACAGCGCCGTAAAACGCGCTGTACGGCCGTCAAGCGTGACGGAGACCTCATGTATCCGCCGCTCGCCCCGCCGCCCTGCGCGCCGGAAAACGAGCGTAAACAGCGCATAGCAAAGCGCGAAGGACAAAATGAGCACGCGCATGGAAACAGGAATGTACAGCCCTGCGCGTCCGGAGTAGCCGCCGAGCGAGCAGGCCGCGTAAACCGCCCCGCCGAAGGCCGCGGACACGGCGAAAAATACGAGCACCGCTCGCGGTGCGCGCCGTCCTGTCCCGAAGGCTATGAGCGGCAGCGCCGCGCCCGAGGCGAGCTTGACTGCCGCCATGGCAAAAAAACGCGGCAGCAGAACTGCCAGCACCGCGTATGCCGCACCCCAGAGCGCGCCGAGCAGCATCCTCCAACGCTTCCGAGGCAGAGCGCATATTTTCCCGACGGCGAGCAGCAGAAGATAATCGATAATGAAGTTGAGCAGAAACAGGCTGTCTATGTAAACAATCTCCATGCGGTCATTTTAGGACAAAGCGGGGGCGAAGTCAGTCAAAAAAGGACAGAGGTGTTTTTCAGAAAATTTACAATGCCCATATTGTCAAAACGTGCCCGGCATGGTAGAATAAACGCAAAGTAATTATTCTGGTTGATTTTTGGTCGCACATACGCAGATGACCCATTTTGGCGCGCCGGCTCTGCTGCCATGTCAGAATATACGGAATTGGAAAATGAAACAAAAACGGAATGGAGATGGTTCCGATGGAGAACAAAAAGCCTGCTTACCGCAGGGTGCTGATAAAAATAAGCGGTGAGGCCCTTGCGGGAGAGAAAAAGGCGGGCCTGGACTTTGCGGTTATCAACGAGGCGTGTCTTGCGGTGAAAAAGTGCATGGACCTGGGTGTGCAGGTGTCTATCGTTATCGGCGGCGGCAATTTCTGGCGCGGCGTGAAGGATGGCGCGGGCAAGGTTGAGCGCGTAAATGCAGACCGGATGGGAATGCTTGCCACGGCCATGAACTGCCTTGCTGTTGCCGATGTGTTCAAGCAGTTAGGCGTGGACGCGCGGATTCAGACCGCTATTGACATTGCCGGCGCGGGCGAGCGGTTTGACACGCGCACCGCGATATGGCACCTTGAATCCGGCCGCGTGGTGCTTTTTGCCTGCGGTACGGGCTGCCCCTTCTTCTCCACGGATACCGCCGCAGTGCTCCG
Source organism: uncultured Eubacteriales bacterium (assembly GCA_949744165.1). GTDB lineage: Bacteria > Bacillota > Clostridia > Oscillospirales > Oscillospiraceae > JAMPGF01. The sequence continues at coordinate 18,259 of CATJWG010000122.1, forward strand.
CGCGGCCGAGACGAACGCGGACGCGATACTTCTGGCCAAGAATATCGACGGCGTGTATTCCGCCGACCCCAGGACTGACCCCAACGCCGTACGTTTTGACCGTATAAGCTACGACGAAGTGCTTGCGCAGCACCTTGCCGTGATGGACAGCACAGCCACGAGCCTTGCCATGGACAACAACATACCCGTCATAGTGTTTGCTCTCAAAGACACACAGAACATTGTCCGCGCCGCCATGGGCGAGAATATAGGAACTATCGTAAGATAATCAAATTAGAGGATTCACTCCGCTGTGCGCCTCGGTCCCGCCTTGCGGGCCAGGCGGCGCTCGCTCTGCGAGAAGAGCTTTTCTGACGTACACCCCGCCGGAAAACGGATTGATTTTATTTGCGGCGTGCGTGCCGCGAAGTCTGCGACGCTTTTAACACGGGATTTATTAAACACATGGAGGATTGCTTTATGTCTGACTATAAGGAATTTACCGACAGGATGGAAAAAACCTGCTCTGTACTCAGCGAGCAGTTTGCCGCGGTGCGCGCCGGCCGCGCCAACGCCGCGGTTCTCGACCAGATAAGTGTGGAATACTACGGCACCGCAACTCCGATACAGCAGCTTGCCACCATCTCCACCCCCGACCCGCGCACGCTGACCATACAGCCTTGGGATGCCGGCTCGCTCAAGGCCATTGAGAAAGCCATACTCTCCTCGGAGCTGGGGATAAACCCGCAGAACGACGGACGTATAATCCGGCTGGTGTTTCCGCAGCTTACCGAGGAGCGCAGAAAAGAGCTGGCTAAGCAGGTCAAGAAATATGCCGAGGACGCGAAGGTTGCCGTGCGCAACATCCGCAGAGACGGAATTGAAAGGTTCAAAAAGCAGCAGAAGAGCTCCGAAATAACCGAGGATGACTATAAGGTCATGGAACGGGAATTCCAGAAAAAGGTAGAGGACTACATCAAGAAGGTTGACGAGCTCGCGGCGAAGAAGGAAAAAGAGCTCTTCGAGCTGTGATGGGGCTGCTGTTTAAGGCGCGCAAGAGGGCGGAGGAGGCCGATTTGTCGGCGCTCCCCCGCCATATTGCCATTATTATGGACGGCAACGGCCGCTGGGCGAAAAAGCGCGGACTGCCGAGGACCGCCGGCCACGCCGCCGGCGCGGAGACCTTTCGCCGCGTGGCGACCTGGTGCAAGGACGTGGGGCTTGAATACCTGACGGTCTATGCCTTTTCCACGGAGAACTGGAAGCGTCCCCGCGAGGAGATAGAGGCAATCATGGGTCTGCTGGATAAGTATCTGCTCGAGGCCATAGGGCGTATGGAGCGCGACCGCGTGCGTATGAGGTTTTTTGGCGACACAAGCGTGCTGAGCCCGCGCCTGCGGGAGCTTATCGAGAAAACTGCGGAGATAAGCACGCATTTTGAGGGCTGCCAGGTAAATATATGCCTCAACTACGGCGGGCGCGACGAGATAGTTCGCGCCGCGCGGGCCTACGCCGAGGATTTTAAAAAGGGTGCGGCGGACGATTTGAATGAGGAGCTGTTCGAAAGCTACCTCTATTCCGCGGGAGTACCTGACCCCGACCTGATAATCCGCCCGAGCGGGGAATACCGCCTGAGCAATTTCCTCATGTGGCAGAGCGCCTATTCCGAGCTTTACGTAACGGACGTGCTCTGGCCCGATTTTGACCAGAACGAAATGAAGCGCGCCATCGCCGCGTATCAGCGCAGAAACAGGCGTTACGGCGGGATTTAAGCCCGAGTGGCCGACGATTTGAAAACCAAAGGATGATGAAATGAAAACTCGCGTACTTGTCGCCGCCGTCGGAATACCCTTGCTGGTGGTTGTAATCTTTTTTGCCCCGCTGTGGCTGACTGCCGCGGTGGTGGGGATAATCTCGGCCGGCTGCGCTTGGGAGCTGCTTCGCTGCACGGATCTCGATTTGCCCGTGCGGATGCTGGTATATGTGGCAGTGAGCGGCTTTGCCGTGCCCTTCTCGCTCATTTTCTTTGATGCGGGGCAGGTATATTTCACGGTGCTGTTCGCCCTTTTTGCGCTGATGTTTTGCGAGCTGATGCTCTCGTTCCGCGACGGCCAGCCCATGGCTCTTGAGAGCGTGACAAGCGCGCTCTTGGCCGGCGGCGTGATGCCGGTGCTGCTGTCGGGTATAGTGCTGCTCGGCCAGCGGGAAAACGCGAGCCTTTATATGTTTCTGCCATTCGTAGTCGCCTTTTCCAGCGACAGCGGTGCGTACTTTGCAGGCAGCTTTTTGGGCCGCCACAAGCTCACGCCGCACCTGTCGCCGAACAAGACTATTGAAGGCAGCATCGGCGGCTTTGCCGCTGCGGTCGCGCTCGCCGCGCTGTATGGACTGATACTTAAAACCGCAAAGCTTGAGGTCAACATGCCCGTGATGTGTGTCTACGGTTTTTTGGGCAGCCTTGCCTGCCAGCTCGGAGACCTCGGCTTCTCCGCTATAAAGCGCCTCTGCGGCGTCAAGGACTACGGCAACCTGATACCAGGCCACGGAGGAATGCTCGACCGCTTCGACAGTATGCACTGGACCGCGGCGCTGCTGCTGGTGCTGGTCAACTGGGTCCCGGCAATCAAATGAGAAGGCCGCAAAGCGGCCTTCTCATTTGAGGTAATTTGTTTAGCGCAAAAAAATTTTCCGACGACGGAGCGCGAAGAAAACATGCCGCCGGCGCGTTTTTATTTCCGTCCGCAGCGGCTATGCCGTGGGGAAGGAAATATGTTGCCGCGGAAAACGATTTAATTTTATTTTGCCGCCGCGGCGGTAAAGCTATGCGAGGCTGATTTTTTATGGTTCAAAGCATTACCATACTCGGCTCCACCGGCAGCATCGGGCGGCAGACAGTCGCGGCTGCGGAGCGTCTCGGCATCCGCGTCGCGGCGCTGGCGGCCAACCGGAGCACGGAGCTTTTGGAGGCTCAGGCGCGCCGGCTGCGCCCCGAGTTTATCGCCGTTACGGATGAGGCTGCGGCGAAGCAGCTTAAAATCGCGTTGGCGGACACGTCCGTGCGCGTGCAGGGAGGCGCCGCGGCGCTGACTGAGGCTGCGGCCCTGCCGGACACGGACTGCGTAGTCACGGCGGTGTCCGGCTCTGTGGGGCTTCGTCCAACTCTTGCGGCCATTGAGCAGGGCAAGCGGATTGCCCTTGCCAACAAGGAGACGCTCGTGTGTGCGGGCGAGCTTGTAATGCGCCGTGCGCGGGAGTGCTCGGCGGAGATAATCCCCGTGGACTCCGAGCACTCGGCGATTTTCCAGAGCCTGAGCGGCCGCGGAGCGGAGGAACTGGAGAGAATACTTCTCACCGCCTCTGGCGGTCCTTTCCGCGGACTGACCTTGGAGCAGACGTATCACAAAACGCCCGCCGAGGCCGTGGCGCACCCAAACTGGAGCATGGATGCGAAGATAAGCGTGGACAGCGCCACGATGATGAACAAGGGACTTGAGCTTATCGAGGCGATGCACCTGTTCGGCATGCCGCCGGAGCGGATACGGGTGCTCATTCACCCACAGAGCGTGGTCCATTCCGCCGTCGAGCTTGTGGACGGTACGGTGATAGCGCAGCTCGGCGTGCCGGACATGGGACTGCCAATACAGTACGCGCTCACGTATCCGGAAAGGAAGGGCTCGGCGGCGCAGAGGCTGGATTTGTTTAAGACGGGCGCGCTGGAATTTGTTGAGCCGGATTTGAAGGAGAC
>CATJWG010000123.1 GCA_949744165.1 uncultured Eubacteriales bacterium
AGCCGCCAAAGTGAGTTGTGGGATAAAGATATGAGCTGGGTATCCAACGATGTCCTTACCAATTGGATAAGCTGTGATTATAGGATAAACCCTTTTCCCTCATTTGTAAAGAGCGAAGAATGTCGCCTGAACACTACTTTTGTCGCCGAGCCAAAACGTTAATCTCCGACCTCTTCGCCATGCTGAACTTTCCCGCGCCTTGAGTCCCCCTGATACTTCTTGAAGCCGTGATATCTGCGGTGCTTTTTTTAATACATACATTTTTCCCGTGCTTTTGCGCCTGTGAGTGATTATATTGTTATATAATACCAATGAAACAGCAAAGGAGAAGCAAATGCAGGGAATAATCAACAGACGGCCGGTGAGAAGCGTAAGCTATGTGCCGGTGGAGGACATAGTCCCCGGCCCCATGCAGCCGCGGCGGCATTTTTCGCCCGAGGGACTCGAGGAGCTGCGCGACAGTATCGCCGAGCATGGGGTAATTCAGCCGCTCACAGTGCGCATGAAGGGCGACCGCTTTGAGCTCATCGCCGGAGAGCGGCGTCTGCGCGCAGCGAAGCTCGCCGGACTTTATGAGGTGCCGTGCATCATCATGGATGTGGACATGGAAAAATCCGGCATCATCGCGCTTATTGAGAACATCCAGCGCCGTGACCTTGACTTTGTCGAGGAGGCCGAGGGCATAAGTCAGCTCATACGCCTTTTCGGTATGAGTCAGGAGGAGGCCGCGCGCCGCTTGGGCAAGTCGCAGTCGGCTATTGCCAACAAGCTGCGCATATTGCGCCTGCCTCCGGACGTGCTTGAGCGCGCGCGCGAGTCCGGCCTGTCAGAGCGCCACGCCCGCGCGCTGCTGCGCCTTGACGGCGAGGAGGAGCAGCGCATGGCGCTGGACTTTATCATAGACCAGCGCATGACCGTCGCCGCGGCTGAGGAGTACATAGATAAGCTCACCCAGCCGGTGCAGGAACCGAACACTTCCGAGGAGGACAAGCCCCGCGCTTCGCGCCGGCGCTCGCTTTTCGTGATGAAGGATGTGCGTCTTTTTGTCAACACTCTCAACAAGGGCCTGAACGTGATGCGCCAGGGCGGCATAGACGCTGATGTCAGCCGCAGTGAAAACGAGCGGGAGCTCGTGTTCACCGTACGCATACCCAAGGTCAAATGAGCGCGCACAAAGTTGAGTTTCAGCGCTTTTTCCAGTCCCTGCCTGCACGCACGCCCTCAAAAAAACCGCTCAGCAGCTCCGCGCTCTCGTCCGCAAGCACCCCCGAGTAGACAGCAGGGCTGGAGGGATAACCTTCTGCAAAGAGGTTTATTACACTCACACATGAGCCGCTTACACTCTCCCGCGCACCGTAAACCAGCGTGGAAATGCGGCTGTTTATTATCGCGCCGGCGCACATCGGGCAAGGCTCAAGCGTGACAAACAGCGTACAGCCGTCCAGCCGCCAGTCTCCGAGCGTGCGGCAGGCAGACTCGATAGCCTCCGTCTCGGCGTGGGACAGCGCGCTGCGCTTGCGCTCGCGCATGTTTCTTCCGCGACCGATAACTGTGCCGTTCTCGTCGGCAATCACGCAGCCGACCGGCACCTCGCCGTCCTGCGAAGCCTCGCGGGCTAATTCAAGTGCCTGACGCATATAATCTTCGTAGTCCTCGTATTTCATAATTCCTCCGGGGTTTATTTCTGATGCTTTCTATTTTACTTATCGGCACAAGTTTGTCAATGGACGCTTTCGCCGTGGCCGTCACAAACGGTCTGACGCTGAAAAACTTCAAACCGTCATGTGCGTTGTGGATGGGGTTTTATTTCGGTTTTTTCCAGTTCATGATGCCGCTCGCCGGCTGTCTGCTCGGCAGCACCGTCAGCGGCTATGTCAGTGCCGTGGGACCGTACATAAGCTTTGCTTTGCTGGCCTTTATCGGAGGGAAAATGCTTCTGGACAGCCTGCACAGCAGCGAGGAGAAGGCCGGTATGCTCGCCCTGTCCCATCTGCGTCTGCTTACCATGGCCGTGGCCACGAGCATAGACGCGCTGGCCATAGGCGTAAGCTTTGCCTTTATGGACATAAAGCTCCTGCCCGCCTGCGCGCTTATCGGCTACACCACCTTTGTCATAAGCCTCGCCGGAGCCTTCCTCGGCCGTGCCCTCCCAAACGTGTCTGGCCGCAAAGCCGGCATAGCCGGCGGACTGGTGCTCATCGGCATAGGCGTAAAGCTGATGCTTGAGGGAATCGGAATAATCGGATAATACTAAACTTCACTTGTGCTGTCAGCACAAATGTACGACACCAAATGCAGTGCTTTCTTCAATAGAAAATTTTTATTTTCTATCAAAGAATAGTATAAAATTGACCCCCACGCACCTTGCGGAGCATGGGGGCCGAGAGAAAAAAAGAAAGAGAGAGGATGGAGAGTGTCTTATTAAACCCCGCCGGCGTGCGCGCTTATGTGCCCGCCGGCGGTTCTATATTAAAAATCCGCTGAAAACCTGAGCGGCCTTTTACAGCGCCGCAGGCGCGCCGGATTTTGTATGCGTAACGCAGTACTCAACTCAGGGTGTCAGAAGCCCAGGGGAAGGCTTGGCAGACTCCTGCGGAGCCGCATCATCGCCATCACTGTCCTCCGGAGCCACGGACGGCTCAGCGCCGATGTGCGTATTGGGATCTCCCTGCGTGGCTCCGTCGGGAACTTCCTCGTCAAAGGTCACGTTCAGCTCAATATATTCCCCGCTGCGGCAGACCTTGAGCACGGCGGATTCTCCCGCACGGTACTCCTTTTTCGCCGCGAGCAAATCCGGCATGGAACCAATTTCCGTGTCGCCGAGCGCGACTATCACGTCGCCAACCTTGACGCCTGCGGCCTCAGCGCAGCTTCCCGGGGTTACCTCCATGACAAAGGCGCCGGGGGCCATATTGTAATACTGCACCGCCGTTGCCGGCACGGACTGCACCGTTACGCCCAGCGCGGCCTTACCGCGAACGTATCCCATGGTTATGATATCGTTGGCTATCGACACTGCATCGTTTATAGGGATTGCGAAGCCGAGTCCCTCAACACCGGTGGTGTACGCGCCGTACTTGGCGGTTACTATGCCTATCACCTCGCCGCGGTTGTTGTAAACAGGTCCTCCGGAGTTGCCGGAGTTTACTGCCGCGTCAATCTGGAACATATTTATGGTGTTGGATACGCCGGTCTCCGAGTCTGTGAAGCTTATCTCGCGGTCGAGCGCGGAGACGCTGCCTGTGGTCATGGTGTACTGTAGCTCGCCGAGCGGGTTGCCCACGGCGTAGGCGCTTTGACCAACCTGGATGCTGTCGCTGTCGCCGAGAGTGACGGCGTTCAGGCCCTCGGCCTCAATCTTGAGCACTGCCACGTCGTTGTCAGCCTCGTATCCAACAATGGAGGCAAGGTATTCCGTGCCGTCGTGCATATATATCTTCACATCATAGTTGCCCTTTATGGCGTCCTCCACGACGTGGTGGTTCGTCAGAATATAACCATTAGAGCTTATGACGAAGCCGGAGCCCGTAACCGCACCGGATGAAGTGCCGAAAAATGTGGTTCTGGTAACCTCCGTGGTCACACCCACGGTCTGGGCGCAGGCCAGTGAGTAAATCTGATTCGGGTCAAGCGCGTCGCCCGAGGATATGAGGTTTGTCGATACCGTTGAAGTACTCGGCCCTGCCATATTCAGCACGGTGTTTGGAGTGCTCGCCGGCTCGGCGGTATTGCGGGTTGAGATATAGCCTCCCAGGGCTCCGCCGCCTATTCCACCGAGGATAGCGCACACCAGGCACGCGGCTATAACTCCCGCCCAGCTTGGCGAACGGCGCTCCTTTTTCGGCTTTTTCTCCCAAGGGTCGCGCGGCGGCTGAGAACCGGAGCAGTGGTAGGTCGGCGGTACAGCCGAGGCGCTGTCGCTTGGTACATAGCCCGCGTCGGAGTAGCCGCGCCTCGCGCCGGCCTCCGCGGCATTGAAGTGATATTCTCCGTTTACGGGCTCATGCCCCGCGGCAAATTCTCCGGTTGCGCCGTTTTCATTCAATTTATTCATATCGGCGTTAAGTTCACTGTTATTTGTATTATTTTCAGGCTCGTACACGTCCTGTACCTCCTTGTCTTGCTTTGATGCCTTTATAATATTCCCCACTTGTGACAGGAACATGAACAAAGCAGGAAAAGATTTTGAACAAAATTGGAAACATTTTTGAACGGCGGCTTTTTTTGGACAAAAGTTCTTTCTTACAGAGCCTCCGGCTGATATAATCGGTTCAGAAATAAAAAAGAGGAGGAATATTACCACCATGAAGGAAATATTCGAAGGAATGAAGGACATTGCCATAGGCACCCTATCACTCTCCACGCTTATAAGCGCGCTACTGGTGCTCATAATCTGCTGCGTGACCATACGAATAGCCATGAGCCTTATCACCCGCGCCATGGAGCGAACAAGGCTTGACGGCGCCCTAAAAAGCTTTATCTGCACCGCTGTGCGAGTTGCGCTCTGGGTGCTGGCCATAATAATCACAGCTGACTGCTTAGGCATACCGACCACCTCACTGGTCGCGGCGCTGAGCGTAGCCGGTCTGGCGCTGTCACTGTCTATACAGAATATCATGACCAATCTGTTCTCCGGCATAACCCTGCTAATAACCCATCCCTTTGGCGCGGGTGACTTCGTCTCTGTCGGTGAAAACCAGGGCACCGTTAAAAGCGTGGGACTTTTCTATACCGTCATGGTCACCACGGACAACAAAACCGTAAGCATACCCAACGGCGACGTAACGGCCAGCAGCGTGACCAACTTCAGCCGTGAGGCCACCCGCCGCGTGGACATGCTCTTTTCCGCATCCTACGACAGCGCCACGGACACCGTGCGCCGCGCGATAGCGGATGCAATTTCGCAGGACGAGAAGATTCTGTCCGAGCCCGAGCCCTTTGTCGCCATAAGCAGCTACGCCTCAAGCAGCATCGACTATGCCGTGCGCGTGTGGTGCGCCACTGAGGATTACTGGGATGTGTACTTCACGCTCAACGAGCGCGTGCGCGAGTACTTTGAAAAGTACGGCGTGGAGATGAGCTACGAGCACATCAACGTGCACATGGTCAAATAAGATGCCGATATACGGCCTCTTATCTGAGGGGTTTCGCTGCAGTCTGTGCCTGCGGGCCAAGAACTCTGCGAAGCTTTTATTCGCGCGAATAATTGACCTTTTGTTTTATTCATGGTATAATATTTTGATTTACCATAGTTTCACAGGAGAAGAAGTATGTGGATTTCCGACAGGTGGCGGGACTTTGAGCTTATCGACTGCTCGCACGGTGAGAAGCTTGAGCGCTGGGGTGGGCAGATTTTGGTGCGGCCCGACCCGCAGGCGATATGGAACACGCCGCGCACAAATCCCGCATGGAAAAAGCCCTCGGCCCGTTACAGCCGCAGCAGCAGTGGGGGCGGGCATTGGGATAAGAGCAGCGTTCCGGAGAGCTGGCAAATAAGCTATGGCCAGCTTCGCTTCAACGTGCGCCCGATGAACTTCAAGCACACGGGCCTTTTTCCCGAACAGGCGGCAAACTGGGATTATATAATGGAGAAAATCCGCTCCGCCGGCCGGCCGGTGAGCGTGCTCAACCTCTTTGCCTACACCGGCGCGGCCACGGTTGCCGCGGCGAAGGCAGGGGCCTCGGTCTGCCACGTGGACGCAGCAAAAGGCATGGTCGCCTGGGCGAAGGAAAACGCGGCGGCCTCCGGCGTGCGGGAGGCCCCCATACGCTGGATTGTGGATGACTGCGTGAAGTTCGTCGAGCGGGAGATTCGCCGCGGGCGGCGCTACGACGCTCTTATCATGGACCCGCCATCCTACGGCCGCGGTCCCTCCGGAGAGGTCTGGAAGCTTGAGGACAATATATGGGACTTCGTTGAGCTGACAAGCCGTGTACTGTCGGACGCTCCCCTTTTCGTGCTGATAAACTCCTACACAACCGGCCTTTCCGCCTCAACGATAAGCTACATCGCCGAGAGCGTGTTCACCAGGCGTTTCGGCGGACACAGCGAAAGTCATGAGCTGGGCTTACCCGTCACCGACAGCGGACTTGCGCTCCCCTGCGGCTGCTCGTGCCGGTGGGAAAAATAAAACATTAATTGGAATTTTAAAAATATGGACCCTATAATAAAAGTTGAGAACCTGACCTTTTCCTATACCGATGTGGGTGAAAAGCCTGTGCTGAAGAATCTCAGCCTTGAGATTGAACGCGGCAGCTTTGTCGCGGTGCTGGGACACAACGGCAGCGGCAAGTCCACTCTGGCAAAGCATTTCAACGCCATTCTCCTGCCGACGGAAGGCCGCGTGCTCGTAAACGGCATGGACACGCGCGATGAGGAGCGCCTTCTGGATATCCGCGGCGCGGTAGGCATGGTGTTCCAGAATCCCGACAACCAGATAGTCGCATCCGTGGTTGAGGATGACGTGGCATTTGCCCCCGAAAACCTTGGCGTGCCTCCGGACAAAATCCGCCGGCGCGTGGACGAAGCGCTCAAGTGCGTGGGGATGTATGATTTTCGCCTGCACGCGCCGCACCTGCTCTCCGGAGGACAGAAGCAGCGTGTGGCCATTGCCGGCGTCATAGCCATGCAGCCGCAGTGCATCGTCATGGACGAGCCCACCGCCATGCTCGACCCCATAGGCCGGCGCGAGGTTTTGCAGGCCATACGGCAGCTTCGCCACGAAACGGGCATGACCGTCGTGCTCATAACCCACCACATGGAGGAGTGCATAAAGGCCGACCGCCTTATCGTCATGTCAAACGGCGTTATAGCCGCAGACGGCACTCCGCGGGAGGTTTTCTCCCAGGTTGAGATGATGAAAAGCGAAGGCCTGCGCTCTCCGGAGACGACTGAGCTCGCCCATGCCCTGCGGGGCGAGGGTTTCGACCTTCCCTCCGACGTGCTGACAGTGGACGAGTGCGCTGACGCGATAGCGCAATTTCTGAAAAAGGACAAAAAGTGATGCCAATTATAAAAGTCGAATCCCTCACACATGTTTACAGCAGGGGGACGCCGTTTGAAAAGGTCGCCGTGGACGGAATTGACCTTGAAATAGAAAAGGGCGAGTTCGTAGGAATTATCGGCCACACCGGCAGCGGCAAATCTACCTTCATCCAGCATCTCAACGGACTGCTTGCCCCCCACACCGGCCGCGTAATAATAGACGGCGCAGACCCCGCCTCGTCCAAAGAGACTGCCCGGGACATAAGGTTCAAGGTCGGGCTGGTGTTCCAGTATCCGGAGTATCAGCTCTTTGAGGAAACAGTTTACCGCGACATCGCCTTCGGTCCGCGCAATATGGGGCTGAGCGAACAGGAAATTGACGAGCACGTGCGCCGCGCCGCCTACTTTGTTGGCGTGCCGGAGAGCCTGTTTGAGTCCTCTCCGCTGGAGCTGTCCGGCGGGCAGAAGCGCCGCGTGGCCATCGCCGGCGTTATGGCCATGAGGCCACAGGTGCTCATACTCGACGAGCCCACCGCAGGGCTCGACCCCGCCGGACGGGAAAACATCCTTGAAAACATCTGCAATTATCACCGGACCACGGGGGCGACGGTGCTGCTGGTTTCGCACAGCATGGACGATATTGCGCGCATAGCCTCGCGCCTTATCGTTTTCTCCCATGGGCGCGTCGCGCTTGACGGCGCGCCGGCTGACGTTTTCTCCCATGCCGCAGAGCTAAAGGACATGGGCCTTGCCGTGCCTCAGGCCACGGAGATTGCACTCGCGCTGAAAAAACGCGGAGTTGACATAGAAGAGAGTATATACACCATAAACTATCTCAGGAAGTTGCTTGTCTCTCTGCGTGGGGAGGTGGGCCCTTGCTGAAAAATGTCACTCTCGGCCAGTATTTCCCCGGCGCCACTCCGGTACACCGGCTCGACCCGCGCACAAAGCTTATTTTCCTCACAGGCTACATCGTGGCGCTGTTTCTGGCAAAAAACTGGGCGTCCTACGCGCTTATCTTCTTCACCCTCGCCGCCGTGTCATACACCGCGCACATAAAACCAAAAACACTGTTGAGCGGGCTCAAACCCCTTCTGTTCATCGTGGTGTTCACCGCGCTTATCAACCTGCTGTACGGCACCGGCGAACCGCTTTACACCTTCTGGATTTTCCGCATAACGCGCCAAGGCATACACAACGCTATTTTCATGGTCCTGCGAATAATGATGCTCGTGTGCGGTACCTTCATGCTCACGTACACGACCTCTCCCCTGTCGCTGACCGACGGGCTGGAGCTTCTGCTCAACCCTCTGAAGAAAATACGCCTGCCTGTACACGAGCTGTCGATGATGATGAGCATAGCGCTGCGCTTTATTCCCACTCTGATTGAGGAAACTGACAAGATAATGTCCGCACAGAAGGCCCGCGGCGCAGCCTTTGACACCGGTAAGCTCACCGACAGGGCCCGCGCGCTGTTGCCCCTGCTTGTACCCCTGTTCGTCGGTGCCTTCCGCCGGGCCGATGAGCTGGCCACTGCCATGGAATGCCGCTGCTATCACGGCGGCGAGGGCAGGACGAGAATGAAGCAGCTTCGCTTTTCCGGCATTGACTTTGCAGCTTTTTCACTGTGCGCGCTGCTGATTGCGGCGGTGTGCGTGCTGCGCGCCTTCGGACTGTGAGGCGTTACACATGCGAAACATTGCCCTGAAAATACGCTATGACGGCTCGGCCTACCACGGCTGGCAAGTTCAGAAAACCGAGACAACCGTCGCCGGAACGCTTGAGCACGCGCTCTCCAAAACCTGCGGCCACGAGGTCAGGGTCACCGGCTGCGGGCGCACGGACGCGGGAGTACACGCGCTGGGCTACTGCGCCAATTTCCGCACGGACTCGCGCATACCCGTTGAAAAGCTCCCGCTGGCGGTCAACTCCCGCCTGCCGATGGATATCGCGGTTGTTGACGCCTGCGTGGCCGGTGAGGACTTCAACGCCATCGGCTCATGCGTAAAAAAGGAATATGTGTATAGGATACTCAACAGCCGCCTGCGCGACCCTTTTTTAGAAAAGCGCGTGTGCTTCTTCCCCTCCCCGCTGGATACGGAGCTCATGGCCCGCGCCGCTGCCGCCTTTGAGGGAACGCACGACTTCGCCGCGGTACGCTCCGTCGGCACGGAGACAAAAACCACCGTGCGCACCGTGCACTGGTGCCGCGTGGAAAAGCATGGCGAGCTTATAACCGTGAGCGTGTGCGCGGACGGTTTTTTGTACAACATGGCCCGCGCGATGGTCGGTACTATGGTGTACGCCTCCTACGGTAAGCTTGAACCTGGGGACATACCCCGTCTGCTTGAGCTCGGCGACCGCCGCCTGACCGGCCCGACAATGCCCCCACAGGGACTTTACCTTAACCGCTTGTGGTATGAGGGCCCCGTTGGGCAAATGATGCAGAACAATGGAGGTATGACGCAGTTTTGATGGAAAAAGGCTCTAAGATAAGCGTGAATTTTAATAGTACACGCATAACTTGATATATTTGTTCACAATTTTATGATAGACTAATTCGACACAGGCACCCGACCGATGAGGATACGCAATGGACGACGAGGAGCTCGATGAGCTTGAGCAGCAGGAGGAGCACTCCGGCAAAAAACCGAAAAAACTGCATATTTTGCGCAGCACCTTCGCCATGCTTACAACGATTGCTCTCGTTGCGGCGGGTTTGCTGGCCTTCATCTATCGCGACTATCTCACCGAGGACGGCCTGCGCAGTATTTTCTCGCGCGATGAGGCTACAGACTCCGGCGGCGAGCCATTCACCTACGAAAATGGCTCAAATCAGACCTTCGCCTTAGCTGGGGATGGCTTGGCCGTGGCATCAGGCTCGGGAATACAGCTGCTCGATCAGAACGGCATCGAAATTTTCAGTCGGGTCACCTCAATGGAAAACCCCGCCGTCTCCGCTTCGCGTTCGCTTGCGCTTTTCTATGATGTAGGTGGAACCATCTGTGTGGCCGCAGGGTTTGACGGTGAGTGGCGCCACATTGACGCCGGCAAGGGCATCATCTCCGCCTCCGTAAACGCTTCGGGATACTTTACCGTCATAAGCGAGGAATCCGGCAGCCGCGGCCTTGTACATGTCTACGACAGCCAGTGCCGCGAGCTCTACCGGTGGTATGCCGGAACCGGTTGGCCCGTGAAGGCAATTATAAGCCCCGACAACCGCCGGCTGGCCGTGCTGTGCGTAACAGACGAGGGCAGCGCGATTGTCCTGTTCCGGCTCGACAGCGAGGAGGAACAGGCAAGGATAGAATATCCCGGCAAGCTGCTCTTCGATATGTGCTTCATAAGCAGCGAACGTCTGTGCGCCATAGGCGAGGACGTAGTCTGTTTTTCCGGAACGGATGGAACGGAAGTCTCCCGCTATGACTTCGCGGGGCAGCACCTGATATCCTACGACTTAGGCGGCTCCGGCTTTGCGGCGCTCTACGTAAGCCCCTACCGCACCGGCGGCGGGACACTGCTCACTCTTGACGCTGACGGAAACGTGCTCGGCAGCACCGAGCCGGAGGGCGAGATAAGCTCGCTGTCCGCCTCCGGCCGGCAGCTTCTGGCCGTCACCGCGGGCGGCCTGAGCCTTTACTCTCAGGACCTTAAGCTCCAGCAGGCTGATGAAGCTCTCATAACAGCCAAGTCTGCACTGCTTCGCCCTAAGGGTGACGTATTGCTTTTGTCATCATATTTTGCGCAGTTGTATAATTTTTAGCTTCAAATCGCTGATTCTCCAACGGGAGGTACTGCATGGAAACGATAATAAATCTGATTCTCGCAGGCGTTATATTGATATGCGCCTGGTCCGGCTACAAAAAGGGCATCATCATGGGTGTCGGGGGGATACTGGCAATAGTTGTGTCGCTGTATGGGGCCAACCTGTTGGCCAACACCTTCTCCATGGACATCATCCCTGCCATACGTCCCTTTGCCAGCGGCTTCATAGAGGGCCAGATAAAAGCTGAAGACGGAGTTATCGAGCGCATGGGCTGGTCCGACGCGGACCTGTCCGTCAACGACCTGCTGGCCAAGTACCCCGAGCGGGAGCTTGAGTTCTGCTCAACCTGCTATCAGACGCTCGGCTTGGACGAGACCACCTCAAACAATATGGCCGCAGACACAATGGAGAACATCCTCGAAACGGATGCCTCAACCGTTGAGGCTGTGGTGCAGACCCTTTGTGAAAAGGTCAGCTATGTCGGCTGCTTTATTCTCGCTTTCCTGCTGATAATAATAATACTTACTGTGATAGGCAACCTGCCGAACCTGAGCTATAAGCTGCCGAACCTCGACGCGATAAACGATATCGGCGGCAGTCTGCTTGGGGTGGGTACAGGCATAATGTTCTGCATGGTTATAGTTTGGGCTCTGAAATTTACGGGAAAGATAATCGGCAGCGATACCCTCTCCAGCGCCTGGCTGGCAAGCATCTTCCTGGACCATAATCTCCTGACCCATTATCTCGGGTTATAATTTTCTGTCTACCCGTTTACAGGGATAAAAACGTAAAAAATAAAACGGAAGGAAAGATACCCTGTGCCGGAAGCTAAGTTCCCCCTGTCCCGGTGCAAATAAGGTATCGCTTTGCGATATGGAACCTACAATCTGCGCGCGCTGCAAGAAAAATGTGGCGGTGATATTCATCACAAAGATAGAAAACGGCCAGTCCCGCAACGAAGGCCTGTGCATTCAGTGTGCACGGGAGATGCACATAAAGCCCGTAGACGACATCATAGCCCGCATGGGCCTGTCCGACGAGGACCTTGAGAGTCTTGCAAGCGATATGTCCTCCATGCTCGGCGGAGAGGGCCTTGCCGCCTTGCAGGAGAACGCCGTAGACGCCGACTCCAGCGAGGACGACGAGGGAAAAACGGCAACCTTCCCGTTTTTAAGCCGCCTTATCGGCAGCAACAGCAACAACAGCCTCACCCCCGGCGACCAGGGTAAAAGCGATAACGGCCGCACCGCGACACCAAAGGAGACCCGCACGGCCAAGAAGAAATTTCTCGACAGCTACTGCATAAATTTAACCGAGCGCGCACGCGAGGGCAAGCTTGACGCCATGATAGGCCGTGCCGAGGAGCTTGAGCGCGTTATTCAGATTCTCAACCGCCGGCAGAAAAACAATCCCTGTCTTATAGGCGAGCCCGGCGTTGGCAAAACTGCGATAGCCGAGGGCCTTGCCCAGCGCATAGCCTCCGGCGCCGTGCCGTACAAGCTGCGCGAAAAGCAGGTCTATCTGCTGGACCTGACTGCGCTGGTGGCCGGCACGCAGTTTCGCGGCCAGTTTGAAAGCCGCATGAAAGGGCTTATTCAGGAGATTACGCGCGAGGGAAACGTTATTCTGGTCATTGACGAGATACACAACATCGTCGGCGCCGGCGATGCGGAGGGGAGCATGAACGCGGCAAATATCTTAAAGCCCGCGCTCTCCCGCGGGGAGATTCAGGTCATCGGCGCGACCACCTTTACCGAATACCGCAAGCACATTGAAAAAGACGCCGCGCTCGAGCGCCGCTTCCAGCCCGTGACCGTGGCTGAACCGTCGATTGACGAGAGCGTGGAGATTATCCGCGGCATCGCGCATTACTACGAGAACTATCACGGCGTTAAGATATCAGACGAGATATGCCGCTTAGCCGTGACGATGTCCGAACGGTATATAACCGACCGTTACCTTCCCGACAAGGCCATCGACCTTATAGACGAGGCCTGTTCGGACGTGAATCTTAAAAATCTTGACCTTGCTCGAATCGAGCAGCTTCAAAAAAATATGGCGGACCTTGACAAGGAGCGCGAGCTGCTCATGGCAGACACCGAAAACGAGCACTACGAGCGCCTGGCTCAGATACGCGGTGAGCATATCCGTCTTAACGACGAGCTGCTCAATCTTCAGGTCAAGGGTAAGCCCGAGCTCACCGCCGAAAATCTGGCGCGTGTGATAGAGCTGTGGACCAAAATACCGGCCAGCTCTATACGAGCCGATGAGCTTGAGAGTTTAGCGACGCTCGACAAGCGGCTCAAGGCACATGTTATCGGCCAGGACGCGGCTATTGACACCGTGTGCGCGGCCATAAAGCGCAGCCGCGTAGGCCTCAAGGCCAAGCGTAAGCCGGTCAGCTTCATTTTCGTCGGCAGCACCGGCATCGGCAAGACTGAGCTTGTGAAGCGTCTGGCGCAGGACCTTTTCAACAGTCCTGAATCTCTTGTGCGTCTGGACATGTCCGAGTTTATGGAAAAGCACTCGGTCTCCCGTATGATAGGCTCGCCCCCCGGCTACGTCGGCTACGATGAGGCGGGTCAGCTCACAGAAAAGATACGCCGCAAGCCGTACAGCGTGGTGCTCTTTGACGAGATTGAAAAAGCACATCCTGACGTGCTCAACGTACTGCTGCAAATCCTCGACGACGGGCGCATAACCGACGCGCAGGGCCGCACTGTTAACTTCGAGAACACGGTCATCATCATGACCACCAACGCCGGAAGCAATACAAAGGGAGGTTCCCTTGGCTTCGGGCAGACGCTCAACGAGCAGTCGAAGGACCGAGCGATGAAAGCGCTCAATGATTTCCTCCGCCCTGAGTTTATCAACCGCATAGATGAAATTGTCTACTTCAACCAGCTCACCGAGGACAACTTCAAGGCCATTGCCGAGCTGATGCTCGGTGAGGTACGCGATGTCCTCGCTGAAAAGGACATCACGCTTGAGTACGACGGTGCTCTGGTGGATTATCTGGCAGGGAAGAGCTTCAGCCTGACCTACGGCGCGCGCAACCTGCGCCGGCTCATCCAGAAGGAGGTCGAGGACGTGATGGCCGCTGAAATAGTGGATAAGCGTCTTGACGACGTGACACGTATGAAATTGAGCGCTGATGAAAACGGCGTAACCGTCAACGCGGAGTAAAACTGAAATTTTATTAAACTGCCGGCGGGTTGACCCTGCCGGCAGTTTAACATTTGGGAGCACCACCACTCATTTTCCGGCAGCATGTACATCGGAAAAATTCTTATCGCTCATCGCACGTGCAAGCAGAGCGCAGCCTTATCAATTAAGAAGCCTTCGGCCTTTTAATTGAAGTTAATATAATCTTAAAAAATTGACGGCTTTAATGTTAAAATTCATTTTGCTATGATAATAACCAAGGAGTGAGAGGGAAAATGTACAACATACTTATCTGCGACGACGAGAGAGACATTGTAAACGCGCTGAAAATATACCTTACCGACTCTGAGTACACGCTGTTTGAGGCCTTCACGGGGCGCGAGGCGCTGGACCTTATCGCGCGTGAGGACATACACCTTATCCTCATGGACATCATGATGCCGGAGATGGATGGCATTTCCGCTATGGTGAAGATACGCGAGGTGAGCAATGTGCCGGTTATACTGCTCACGGCAAAGGGCGAGGACGCGGACAAGGTTCTGGGCCTGAACGTGGGCGCGGACGACTACGTAACAAAGCCTTTCAGCCCCGTAGAGGTCGCGGCACGGGTAAAATCCCAGCTTCGGCGCTATATGCGTCTCGGCGGCGGCTCGGTGCGGCCGAGCAACCTGCGCGTCGGCGGTATAGAGCTTGACGATGCGGAAAAGCGTGTGCTGCTCGACGGTGAGGACGTGTCCCTCACTCGCACGGAGTATGACATACTGCGCCTTCTCATGGAGCATCCCGGGCATGTTTTTTCGCCGAAGGATATATACCGCCGCGTGTGGAAGGACTCGCCTTACGGCAGCGAGAACACAGTGGCCGTACACATACGGCACCTGCGGGAAAAACTGGAGATTACGCCCAACCAGCCGCGCTATCTGAAGGTGGTCTGGGGTCAGGGCTACAAGATTGAAAGGGGAGAAAGACAATGACTGACAAACGCCTTACCCGTAAGCTTCCGGTAAAGATAACCGCCTTCTGCATGGCGGTGCTAATGGTTTGCATAGCCGTCGTCTCAATGGTGGGAATCGCAGTGATGATGGAAACGGGCGTATATGAGCTCTCGCCCACGGACGCGAAGATAAACGTCATGCAGAACAGCCAGTTCCACGTCGCCCCCCAGCTTGCGCTCGACGTGCTCTCCGGCTCGGCGAACCGCGCGCAGTACACTGCCGAGCGCAGCAACGCCGATTTTCAAATCCTCTCCGCCGTGGACGGCAGCGAGGTATGGAGCAGCCGGGAGAATTTCGGTGACTTCGCCGCGAGCACCGGCCTGCGCTTCACCTATCTATACTGGCAGGAAGCAATGGGCTCAAACTATTTAGGCACCTGGACCAGCTACTATGACTTCGGCGGCAGTATGGCCGACTACCTGCCCACAGAGGACAGGCAGGAGGGCAACTACCTGATAAACGTCGCGGTTGACCCCACGTTTCCTGTCACCGACAATCTGAGCCTGCTCAACGTCCTTTTCAATATTCTCTACAGCTTTCGCTTCGGCATTTACGGCATTTTAGCTGCGTCGGCGGCGCTGTTTATCGCCTGCCTTGTCTTTCTCATGTACGGTGCGGGCAGGCGCACGGTCGACGAGGCGATTCACGCAAGCTGGGTCACGCGCATACCGCTGGACGTACTTGCTGCCGGAATAACCATCGCCGTATCATTGATGTTTGTGGCCCTCAACGATATGTTTTACTATAGCTCCGGCGGCGCGTGGGTCTTTACCGGCGTGGCCATTTTAGCCGCCGCGTCCATATTGGTCGGCTGCTGCTATACCGTCGCGGTTCGCGTGAAGCTGCGCACGCTCTGGCGCAACACGGTTATCTGGCGCATCTGCGCGTTTATAAAGCGTGTTTGGCTGTTTATCTGGCGCGGCGCCAAGGAGCTTGCCGGCGGCCTTCCGCTCATCTGGAAGCTCGTCGTTGGTATGCTGGCGCTGGCGCTGGTGGAGTTTATCTTCATCATGGCCACGGAATACGACTTAGGAGTGCTGGTATTCTTCTGGTTTATTGAAAAGCTCGTGCTCGGTGCGGCGGGCATGTGTTTAGCGCTCATGCTCCGACGGCTGCAAAAGGGCGGTCAGGCGCTGGCGGCGGGAGACTTGTCCTATCAGGTGGACACCAGCCGTATGCTCTGGGATTTTAAAAAGCACGGCGAGGACCTCAACAGCATTGCCCTTGGCATGAACCGTGCGGTTGAGGAGCGGCTTAAAAGCGAGCGGATGAAAACCGAGCTTATCACCAACGTATCCCACGACATCAAAACTCCTCTTACCTCCATAATCAACTACTCCGACCTTATTTGCAAGGAGAACTGCGACAACGAGAAAATACGCGAATATTCCGCGGTGCTTCTGCGCCAGTCCGAACGGCTGAAAAAGCTTATCGAGGACCTTGTGGACGCCTCTAAGGCCTCCACTGGCAGCATTGAGGTCAATCTCGCCCCCTTCGAACTGGACGTGCTGCTCACGCAGGCCATGGGGGAATACGAACAGAAGCTGTCGGACTGCCGTCTTGAGCTCATTACCAAGCGTCCGGAAAATAGCGTGCGCATAATGGCCGACGGGCGGCACATGTGGCGTATTTTTGACAACCTGATGAACAATATCTGCAAATACGCCATGCCCGGCACCCGCGTTTATCTGACTGTGGAGGAACGATTCGGCCAGGCAGTGGTATCCTTCAAAAACACATCAAAGTACGAGCTGGATGTGTCCAGCGACGAGCTCATGGAACGCTTTGTTCGCGGCGACAGCTCCCGCAGCACAGAGGGCAGCGGTCTGGGCCTTTCCATCGCCCGCAGCCTCACCGAGCTTCAAGGTGGACGTCTGGAGCTGACAGTGGACGGGGATTTGTTCAAGGCGGTATTGACTTTTAAGGAGATATAAGACACTCATGCCAATGAAAAAACGGCCTATGGCCGTTTTTTCGCCTCTTTTAGGACTTGCCACAAGGCAAAGATTGGTAGTATAATATTTTTTATTGCCGCACAGAGCACCTCTGCCGTACAAGTATGTGGAAATAAAGCGCGCGGCAAAAATACAAAGGAAGGAAAGATACCATGCACTGGGAGTAGATTTCCACTGCATCTTTGTGCGAACTGGTATCAATCACTGCTTGATGAACATAATGGTAATATTCGGGGGCTGCTCGAGCGAGTACAGCGTCTCGCTCGAGTCTGCCTCGAGCGTTATAGAGGGTATGGACAAAAGCCGCTTCACGCCTATTACCGTAGGCATAACACGCGACGGAAAGTGGTATCATTACTCTGGCGAAACCTTCCGCATCGCCAACGGCACCTGGCATGAGTCAGGTGCCTGCCGCCCCGCGGCCCTGTCGGTGGACCGCGGGGCGCGCTGCCTGCTGGTGCAGGCTGGGACCGGCACGGATAAAATACACATTGACGCCGTTTTCCCCGTCCTGCACGGCCGCAACGGCGAGGACGGCACCGTACAGGGGCTTTGCGCGCTGGCGGACATTCCGCTGGCTGGCTGCGGCGTGCTGTCCTCCGCGCTGTGCATGGACAAGGACCGCGCCCACCGTCTGGCACAGGATGCGGGAGTTGCGGTCCCCCGCTCCATGGTGCTCTCCCGTGGCTTTGATGCGGCGGAGACACAGGCTCGGGCGCAGGAGATAGGCTACCCCCTGTTTGTCAAGCCGGTTAATGCCGGCTCGTCCTACGGCGTGTCGAAGGTCAGCTCACCGACGGAGCTGCTCCCGGCAGTTAAGGCGGCTTTCGAGTATGACCGGCACGTCATTGTCGAGGAGGCGATACCCGGCTTTGAGGTCGGCTGCGCAGTCATGGGAAACGACGAGCTCGTCACCGGAGAGGTAGACGAAATTGAGCTGGCCGACGGTTTTTTCAACTTCACGGAGAAATACAACCTCATAACCTCAAAAATCCACGTCCCCGCGCGTATTCCGCCCGAAAAGGCCGCCGAACTGAAGGAAACCGCCAAAACCATTTACCGCGCGCTGGACTGCCGCGGCTTTGCCCGCGTGGATATGTTTCTAACACCCGACGGCAGGATTATTTTCAATGAGGTCAACACCATCCCCGGCTTTACCTCCCACAGCCGCTTTCCCAGTATGATGAAGGCCGCGGGCGTGAGCTTCACGGAGGTCATAAGCCGCGCGATTGAGCTGGCTATGGAGTAAAATTTCTATGAGCGTAAGAGAAGCGATAACCGACTATTCCAAGGGCGACGGGCTGCGCTTTTTCTGGGCCATGTTCCGCCGTCGTGAGCGGTGCCAAAGCAGACTGGTCCGGCGGGTCCTTACCTTTTTCCTCAGCCGCTCGGCCCACCGTCACGGCGGCTATATTGGCAACGGGGCAAGGATAGCCTCCGTGCCGTCTCTGCCGCACGGCCTGCACGGGCTTTACATCTCGCGTTACGCCAGCATCGGTTCGGGCTGCCGGATATACCAGAATGTCACCATAGGCGAGGTCGGCGGCAAAGCCCCGCGGATAGGCGACGGCTGCTTTATCGGCGCGGGTGCTCAGATAGTCGGCGATATCAGGGTCGGCAATAACGTAAAAATCGGCGCGGGCGCAGTGGTATTCACGGACGTGCCCGACGGAGCGACAGTTGTCGCACAGCCCCCGCGCATCATAATCAAGGACAGGGAAGCATGATACAGGACAAACTTTTTCGCCGCGGGCGGGCCTGGATAGAGCTCGACCGCGGCGCGCTTGAGAATAACGTGTCGGTTCTGCGCGCCCGCCTGCCGGATGGCTGCGCGCTCATGCCGGCTGTAAAGGCCAACGCCTACGGCCACGGCGCCGAACTGATTGTACCGGAGCTTCTGCGCCTGGGCGTACACGATTTTTGCGTCGCCACAGCGCAGGAAGGGGCCGAGGTACGCTCCCTTGGCGCAGACGGCACGGTGCTGGTACTCGGCTGGACAGCCCCCGAGCAGTACGCTCTGCTTCGGGAATTTGACCTGACGCAGACGGCAGCGGACCTTGACGGCGCGCGCGCACTGGCCGCGGCAGGGCTGAATCTGCGCGTTCACCTGGCCGTGGACACTGGGATGCACCGGCTCGGAGAGGACTGCGGCAGCTTTGAGCGCATAGCCGGCGCCCTGCGTTTGAAGGGACTCCAAATTGACGGCATATTCACACACCTTTGTTGCGCCGACAGCGCCGCGCCCGAGGACGCAGACTTCACGCGGGAGCAGCTTAACCGCTTCGGCCGCCTCTCCGCAAGCCTTCGTTCGGCAGGCTTAGGGCATTTAAAAACCCACGCTCTCAACAGCGGAGGCATACTTGCTTATCCCGAATACGGCGGAGACTTTGTCCGCCCTGGCATAGCGCTGTATGGAGTAATGAGCTCGGCGCGTGACACCCTCCGCCTTGGCAGCGGACTGCACCCCGTGCTGTCTCTTCGCGCTAAAATAGCGCAGGTCCGGGCTGTCCACGCCGGCGAGGGCGCTGGCTACGGACTGGACTTTCGTGCTGTGCGAGAGAGCAGGCTGGCCGTGCTGACGATAGGATATGCAGACGGTTTGCCGCGCTGCCTGTCCAACGGAGCCGGACGCGTGCTGATAAACGGCCGCTTTGCGCCCATAGCCGGCCGCATCTGTATGGACCAGACGCTTTTGGATGTTACGGGCATCCCCGGCGTGCAGGCCGGCGGCACAGTCACTCTTATAGGCCGCGACGGGGAAAATGAAATAAACGCGTGCGAGCCGGCTGAGCTCAGCGGCAGCATCAGCAACGAGCTGCTCAGCCGCCTGAGCGCAAGGCTTGAAAGAGTCTGGTCCTGATGTTTTTTACTTCCTTTCGGCTGTTCCCACTGCCAGATAGCAGGGGGAACAGCTTTTTTGCCGCACGCTCTGGTAATACCAATTCTTTACTGTTTCTTAAGATTTTTTATTGATTTCCTACTGGCGCAATAGATATATACATAGTATAATAATAAGTAGTGCGTATTGAAAAATAGAAAGTGAGAATGCCAATGGCTGACAAACGCAGGCTCGGCGACAGAAAGGATGGACGTCTGCTGCGGGATTTGGACGCAATGCACTATATTGTTCCCATTATCTATCCAAACCGCTGTGACAACGAGGCCTTTATCTCCGAGCGAATCGACCTGACGAACGTCAACGCATTTTTAGAGAGAAAGAACTCAGAAAATCCCGAATATAAATACAACCTTTTTCAGCTGATAGTGACCGCGCTGGCCAGAATACTCACCCTTCGGCCAAAAATGAACCGTTTTATCGCCAACAAAAATATCTATCAGCGAAACGAGGTGTCCGCCTCCTTCATTGTAAAAAAGCTCTTTGCCGACGACGGAGCTGAGGCGCTTGCTTTTCTGCACTTCAAGGATAACGACACGCTTGACACTATTCACGAGGCGATATACAAGCGCGTATCCTCCTGCCGCGGAGATGGCGCCAACTCCACTGAGGATACCATGGAGTTTCTAAACAAAATACCGAGATTTCTGTCAAAATTTCTGCTGTCCGTTCTTTGCTTTCTGGACCGTCACGGCTGGATACCCCAGTCTATCATTTCCAGCGACCCCTATTACGCCTCAGCGGTACTGACCAATCTCGGCTCCATAAAGCTCCACTCGGGCTATCACCATTTGACCAACTGGGGCACAAACTCCGTTTTCGTAGCAATAGGCGAAAAAAAGCTGCGGCCCTTTTACGACGAGCAGGGCAATATTACCATGAAGGACAGCATCGACCTCGGCCTGACTATAGACGAGCGTCTTGCCGATGGCTACTATTACTCAAAAACCATGCGTCTGCTGCGAAAGCTGTTGGAAAACCCTGAGCTTTTGGAGCAGACACTGAACACAAAGGTGGATTATTGATGATTGAAACACAGGAAAAAATAACCGCAAAGGCCCCGTGGATTGACTATCTCGGCGACGTGCCGGCTCACCTGGAATACTTTGAGGGCTCCATGTTCGAGGCGCTGGCCAAAACCGCGGAGCAATACCCCGACGCTGTGGCCTTCGACTTCATGGGCCGCGCAACGACCTACCGCCGCCTCATCCGCCAGATTGAGCGCTGCGCCAAGGCTCTGAAAACCATCGGAGTGCGGGAGGGCGACCGCGTGACGATAGCCATGCCCAACTGTCCCCAGGCTATTTACATGTTCTATGCCGTCAATCTCGTCGGCGGCATCGCCAACATGATTCATCCGCTGTCCGCAGAAAAAGAGATAGAGTTTTACCTCAACGAGTCCGAGAGCGTCACGGCAATAACCCTTGACCAGTTTTACAACAAGTTTGAAAGCATCCGCCAGAACACGAAGGTCGTCAATATCATCATCGCCAGCGTCAAGGACGAGCTCTCCCGTCCCGTAAAGGCGGGCTACATGCTTACCGAAGGCCGCAAAATTCAGAAGATACCCGCTGACGCGCCTGTTATAATGTGGCATGACTTCATGCGCCTGAGCCGCGCGTGCTTCTACAACTACAAGGTAAAGCGCACGGGGAGCGACCCCGCAGTTATACTCTATTCCGGAGGCACCACCGGAACGACTAAGGGCATAGTGCTCACCAATAAGAACTTCAACGCCTTGGGGCAGCAAATTGTTGCAACCAATCCCATGTTCCGCCCAGGCGACAAAATGCTCGCGGCCATGCCGCTGTTCCACGGCTTCGGGCTGGGCGTATGCATACATTCAATTCTCTCACAGGGCGGACGCTGTGTGCTCGTGCCGCGCTTCACCGCCAAGAGCTATGCCAAGCTGATAACCAAATACAAGTGTAACTTCATCGCCGGCGTGCCGACGCTCTATGAGGCGCTGTTGCGCCTGCCTTCCATGGAGAACGCGGATTTGAGTTGCCTCAAGGGCGTTTTCTCCGGCGGCGACTCACTGTCGATTGAGCTGAAGAAAAAGTTCGACAAGTTCCTGTACGACCACAAAAGCGTCATTCAGGTGCGCGAGGGCTACGGCACGACCGAGACCGTCACGGCCTGCTGCCTGACCCCGCCGCACATGTTCAAGGAAGGCAGCATCGGCCTGCCATTCCCTGACACGTATATAAAGATAGTAAAGCCCGGCACGGACGAGGAACTGCCCTACGGCGAGGAGGGCGAGGTGCTGCTGGCCGGCCCCACGGTTATGAAAGAATACATGAACCACCCCGAGGAGACCGCGCAAACTCTGCGCCGCCACGCCGACGGTCTGACCTGGGTATATACGGGCGACCTCGGCATTATGGATGAACAGGGCTTTATCTATTTCCGCGGCCGCGCCAAGCGCATGATAATCTCCTCCGGCTACAATGTCTATCCCGGCCAGATTGAAAACATTCTTGACGCGCACGAGTTTGTACAGATGAGCTGCGTTATCGGTGTGCCGGACCCATACAGGATGCAGAAGGTTAAAGCCTTTGTAACTCTCCGCCCCGGTGTTCCCGCCACGAACGAGACGCGGCAGGAGCTGCTTTCCTACTGTTCCAGGAACATCGCCAAATACGCCATGCCCTACGACATTGAGTTTAAAGACGACATGCCCAAAACCCTTGTGGGCAAGGTCGCGTACCGTATGCTCGAGGAAGAGGAGCTGGCAAAAACGGAAGCCCCATAAGGGGCTTCCGTTTTTTACTCATATCTTGTCTCCCACAGGCACAGTCCCTTGGCCTCAGCGGTGGGACCGGCTCGACGTCGGTCGCGTGAGGCAAGGACAGCGCTCACCTCCCCCGCC
>CATJWG010000124.1 GCA_949744165.1 uncultured Eubacteriales bacterium
AAGTAATTTTGTTTAAGCATCCAAAACGTCTTTGACGTGTTTGTTCGGATGCATGGAGAATCACACTTCGGTACGCCTGGCGGCCTTAAAACACCGTCAGGCGTATTGTGAGTTAAAACGAATTTTTGCCAGGTTCACCACATACATAACTGAAAGGAAACTTTATACATGTCAAAGTTCGTATCTCTTGAAGAGGCAATGTCTCTAATCAAGGACAATGACGCCGTTATCAGTGGCGGCTTTGGTTCTCTCGGCAGCCCCGAGGAGCTTTACACAGGTCTGGCCGAGCGTTATGAAAGAGAAGGTCATCCCAAGAATCTTACCTTTGTATGCGGCATCTGCCCAGGCGACAAGACAGACAGCATGGAACCCTACAAGGGCTTTAATCTTGGCCCCAACAAGATGCGCGCGGAGGGACTTATAGACCGCTTATGGGTTGGCAACCTCACCGACGCGCACGCTCTTGCTTATATGGTCGATGAAAATAAGATTGCCTGTTACATGCCCCCCATGGGCGTTATGTGTAATCTTATGCGCTGCGCCGCCGGCGGTCGTCCCGGTCTGCTGACCAAGGTCGGTCTGCACACCTTTGCCGACCCTCGTAACGAAGGCTGTGCTTTCAACCAGAAGGCCCGTGAGAGAGGCAAGGTTGTTGACCTTATGACCATTGACGGTGAGGAGTATCTCCTTTATAAGACTCCACCTGCTGACGTCTGCTTCATTCGCGCAACCTATGCCGATGAGGACGGCAACCTGTCAATGATACATGAAGCATATATTGGAACTGAGCTTGAAGCTGCTGTCGCGGCTCACAACCACGGCGGTATTGTAATTGCTCAGGTCGAAGCTGTCGTTCCCCGCAACAGTCTCAAGGTGCGTGATATCAGAATCCACAATAAGCTTGTCGACTATGTCGTAGTTGCCAAGGACCCAATGAACAGCCGCCAGTGCTACGCCACAATGAAGTATCGCCCCGAGCTGTCAGGAGAACAGAAGCTTGCCGGAAATGCGACAAAGGTACTGCCGCTTAATATGCGTAAGGTTATAGCCCGCCGCGCAGCGATGGAGCTGCGCCCCGGCATTATCATCAACCTTGGCAGCGGTATTCCATCCGGTATCGGTAGCGTTGCTGCGGAAGAGGGTATTAGCTCTGGTCTGACGTGCTCCGTTGAGTCCGGACCAATGGGCGGACAAGTGCAGGAAGGTTTGAGCTTCCCCGGAGTTGCCAATGCTGAGTGCATGTTCACTCAGACCGACACCATTGACATGTATGATGGCGGTATGCTTGTCATGGCTTTCCTCGGAGGTGCTGAAATAGACGAGAACGGCAATGTAAATGTCTCATATTTCGGCGGGCGCTGTATCGGCGCCGGCGGATATATCGATATTTCCCAGAATGCCAAGAAGGTGTTCCTTATGGGTAACTTCACTGTAGGAAAGACAGATATACAGTGTACCGGTTCCGGTCTTCAGATAAACACTGACGGCAAGATAAAGTTTGTCAAGAAGGTTCAGCAGATTACTTTCTCCGCAGACTATGCACGTGAGAACCACCAGGATGTTATGTACATTACTGAGCGCGCTGTGTTCCGCCTTGTAGATGGCGGTATTGAACTCGTTGAAATTGCGCCCGGTGTGGATCTGGAGAGGGATGTTCTCGGAAAGATGGATTTTAGACCTAAGATTTCTCCGGACCTTAAGCTCATGGATGCACGTATCTTCAATGAGGCGATAATGGGCATCAAGGATGAAATAGTCAAATAAAAATGTTGGCAGCCCCACTTTGTGGGGCTGCTTTGCTTATACATTATAATTATATAACCTTAATAATACCGCCCAATGGGCGGTATTATTAAGGTTTTCTTTATCCCATCTCTACTATTTCTTTGATAATAGGGTCAAGACGCGCCCACTCAGCGGCTATCTCATCGCCTGGCCAAGTATAATACTTGCTGGTACCACCATTGGTCCGGCAGCGGTCATACCACTCGCCTTCGGTCTCCTCGTCAATCTTGTCTATGACAGCAGCAATCTGCTCGCAAATCTCATCGGGGGTATCTGCAGGAACGACAAACATTGAGCGATTGTGGACTATAAGCTCAAGTGCTTTTTCCTCACCAAATACGTCAAGAACAGTAGGAACAGACATAATAATGTCCTTATCCTCTCCATCCTCATATAGAGAGTAGTCATTATTATCACGGCAATTTATAATTGCTTTGCAGCTTCCATCCTTGAGGTAGCCAGCCGCGGTCTGCTCATCGAGCATGACGCAATTAATGGTTCCGCCGAGCAGGCCCGCGGATGCATCAGCGTTGGTTGTGGAAACCCAGCGCACGTCCTTGGCCACATCAGTACCATTAAACATTGCTTTCATCTTGATGTCCATAACCTTGCCTGGTATAGAAGCCACAGTCACAGTGCCAGGGTTAGCGGCAGCGTACTCTGCAAGCTCTTCCCAAGTGCTGTATGGAGAGTCGGCCTGAGTGACAATCATACAGCCGGACTCAGGCAGAGGCTGAATAGAGCCACAGGCAATCTTGAAAAGGTTTGTATCGGCAGGATTGACGCTCCACACACCGGTGTAGTAATTGGAAATGCAATTCATGCCTATGAGCATTATAGTCTGCCCGTCAGGTTCGGCCTTTGTAAGCTTTGCAGCGAGGTTAGCTCCCCCTCCGACGTCGTTGTTCTCGATGATAACATTCGCGCCAGTCTCTTGGGTTATCCAGTCGGCTATCGTGCGGATGTTGACGTCAGTCAAAGAACCTACAGCGTATCCTGCATAGATGGTGATGTCACCGTTTGGCCAAGTCGCAACGGAAGTGTCATCGGAAGGCTTATCATCCTTCGCGGGCTCCTTGTCGTCCGCAGGAGCAGGTGTGCTTGCGCTGGCATTGTTGTCGCTCGGGGCCTGATTCTGGTTTCCATTGTCTCCGCAGGCGCACAGTGCGAAAACAAGTACAAGCGCAAGCAGTAAGGCGGTGATTTTTTTCATTTTGTTACCTCCGTGAAAAATCTTTTTTACAAAGAATGCAATGCATTCTTATGTACTGTTTTGAATGCCCTGTGCTCACTTGGCGGTTTTTTTTGCTTTTCGCTTTGCTGATATCGCCGGTCCCGCAAATCCATATATCAGCACAAGTATTCCAATTACTATGAAAGCGCAGGACATCGGACGGGTGAAGAATGTCGCCACTCCATCTGGCGAGTAATTCAACCCTCGACGTATGTTCAACTCAAGCAGCGGCGAAAGTATATACGCCATCAGAAACGGCAACGATGGTATACCGAAGCAGTCCATAAGTACGCCGAGCACACAGAATCCGAGCGCGACCAGCAGTCCGTAAAAGCTGTTTGTGGACATATATGCGCCGATGAAAGCGAGCAGAATGACGCATGAGTACAGGAAATGATACGGAATTTTCAGCAACGCAGGAAATGTTTTCATCCCGAGCGTCTCATACAGCAGGGCCACAATGCCCGACAGCAGAGCCGCAGTAAAAATCATATATACTATCGCTGGTTGCTCACGCATGAACATGGGTCCGACATTTATGCCTTGAATGTTCAGCGCAGCAATAAATTGTATTGCCGCCGCGTCACCGGGGATACCGAGTGCCAGCAGAGGAATCAAAGAGATCGGAAGAGCACACGTCTGAAC
>CATJWG010000125.1 GCA_949744165.1 uncultured Eubacteriales bacterium
AAGGAAAAGGCGGGAGCTTTGACATACCAACGCTCGCGCTCGGGTTGATAGAGCTTGTCAAATCCCAGCTCCTTCAATGTTTTACCCAAAATGACCAGCGTGCCAATATCAGCAAGATTGCATCCGGAGGCTTTGGACAGAAAGGGGACGGTGCGCGACGAACGGGGATTGACCTCTATAACATATACATCGTCATTCTTATCGACAATGAATTGGATATTGTACAATCCGACAATGCCAATTCCGAGGCCAAGGCGCTTTGTGTAGTCGAGAATCGTTTCTTTAACCTTCTGGGACAGGCTGAAGGAGGGATAGACGCTTATCGAGTCGCCCGAGTGAACGCCGGTGCGCTCTACAAGCTCCATGATTCCGGGCACAAACACATCCGTTCCGTCGCACACGGCGTCAACCTCAACCTCCTTGCCGACGATGTAGCGGTCAACGAGTACGGGGCGGTCCTTGTCGATTTCAACAGCATTTTTCAGATAATATCGCAGCATTTCCTCATTAGCAACTATCTGCATTGCCCGTCCGCCCAGCACGAAGCTCGGACGCACGAGTACGGGGTAACCTATTTCAGCAGCGGCCTGAACGCCGTCCTCAAGGTTTGTGACTGCACGTCCCATGGGCTGCGGGATGTGCAGTGCCAAAAGCACCTTTTCAAAGCTGTCACGGTTTTCTGCTCTGTCTATGGCCTCAACTCCGGTGCCGATTATTCGTACGCCGCGTTCGCGCAGGGGCTCTGCAAGATTTATTGCCGTCTGTCCGCCGAGAGAGGCTATGACGCCGTAAGGCTGCTCAAGCTCTATGATATTCATAACGTCCTCCACGGTTAGCGGTTCAAAATAGAGCTTGTCGCTGCAAGTATAGTCGGTGGATACGGTTTCTGGGTTATTGTTTATTATTATAGCCTCGGCTCCCGCTGACTTTATAGTCATAACGGCGTGTACGGATGAGTAGTCAAACTCCACGCCTTGGCCTATACGTATGGGTCCGGAGCCAAGCACAATGATTTTCTTTTGGTTCGAGACGATGGACTCGTTTTCCTCAGCGTAGGTGGAATAGAAATACGGTATATAGCTTTCAAACTCGCTGGCGCAGGTATCTATCATCTTGTAAACCGGCAGAATTTTGTTGTCTCGCCTGAGATTAAAAACTGTAAGCTCATCGGTGTCCCAGAGACTGGCAATATATTTGTCGCAAAAGCCGTATTTTTTTGCCAGGCGCAGGGAGGCGAGGTCAAATTTGTTCGCGGCGAGTTCGCGCTCAAGCTCTATGATGTGGCGCACCTTTTCAATGAAAAACATATCTATCTGAGTTGCGTCGCATATCTTTCCGATGTCAGCGCCGAGACGGATTAGCTGCGCCACGGCATACAAACGGTCATCCGTGCCATTACGGATGTAGCTCATCAAATCGGTGTAGCTCCAATCGTCAAACTTGGGCGAATAGATATGGCACACGCCTGTTTCGAGTGAGCGTACTGCCTTGAGCATACTCTCCTCGAGCGTGCGCCCCACGGCCATGACCTCACCGGTGGCCTTCATCTGTGTGGAGAGAATGTTGTTTGCATCGATGAATTTGTCGAATGGGAAGCGCGGCATCTTCATAACTACGTAGTCCAGCGAGGGCTCAAAGCTGGCGGGCGTGTTGGCGATGTGGATTTCGTCCAGCGTCATACCGACGGCAATTTTGGCCGATACGCGCGCTATCGGGTAACCGCTGGCCTTGCTGGCCAGTGCAGAGGAGCGAGATACACGGGGATTGACCTCAATAACGTAATAGTCAAACGACTGCGGGTCAAGCGCGAACTGTACATTACAGCCGCCTTCAATCTTCAACGCGCGGATAATTCGCAGCGCGCTGTCGCGCAGAAGATGATATTCTTTGTTCGTAAGCGTCTGGCTGGGCGCAACTACTATGGAGTCGCCCGTGTGTATGCCGACAGGGTCGAGATTTTCCATATTGCATATGGTTATCGCCGTGTCGTTGGAGTCCCGCATAACCTCATACTCAATTTCTTTGTAGCCCTTTATGCTCTTTTCAACAAGCACTTCATTGACGGGCGAGAGCTTGAGCGCATTTTTCATAAGATCGCGCATTTCGTTTTCGTCATCGGCAAAGCCGCCTCCGGTTCCGCCAAGAGTGAAAGCGGGACGCAGAACCACGGGATAGCCTATGTCCTGCGCGGCCGCAAGGCCCTCCTCAATGGAGTGTACGGTCAGGGAAGGAAGAACGGGCTCGCCGAGATTTTGGCAAAGCTTCTTGAACAGCTCGCGGTCTTCTGCCATCTCAATACTCTCGCTGGTGGTGCCGAGTAGGCGGGTCTGGCACTCGCGCAAAACTCCCTTTTTCTCAAGCTGCATTGCAATGTTAAGCCCAGTTTGACCGCCTATTCCGGGAACTATGGCGTCGGGCCGCTCATAGCGGATTATTTTTGCAACGTATTCAAGTGTAAGCGGCTCCATGTATATCTTATCGGCAACAGTTTTGTCAGTCATGATTGTAGCAGGATTGGAATTGACGAGAATTACCTCATAGCCCTCCTCCCGCAAAGCGAGACATGCCTGCGTGCCGGCGTAGTCAAACTCAGCGGCCTGTCCGATAATAATGGGGCCGGAGCCAATTACCATGACCTTGCTTATGTCAGTTCTCTTTGGCATTTTCCTTAGCCCTCCTCATGCTGTCGATGAACATATCAAAAAGGTAGCCGCTGTCCTGCGGCCCAGGTGCACTCTCGGGGTGATATTGCACGCTGAAAATTTCCTCCTCACGGCTCATAAGTCCCTCAACCGTGTTGTCGAGCAGGTTTACATGCGTCAGTTCCAGACCCGTACCCACAAGAGAATCCGCATCCACGGCATAGCTGTGGTTCTGGCTGGTTATTTCTATCTTCCCGTTCAGCAGATTTTTTACAGGATGATTGCCGCCTCGGTGTCCAAACTTGAGTTTGTAGGTTTTTGCGCCGCAGGCCAGAGCAATCATCTGATGTCCCAAGCAGATGCCGAAAATGGGAAGTCTGCCGCGCAGCTTACGCACAAGCTCAATCACAGGCGTAACATCTTCCGGGTTTCCTGGACCGTTGGACAGAAACACTCCGTCCGGCGCCATACGCTCAATAGTATCAGCTGGAGTGTCGTAGGGCACGACTGTGACATTGCAGCGGCGGGAATTGAGCTTACGGACAATGTTGAGCTTTATTCCGCAATCCACGGCAACGACGTTGTATTTGTGGTTGGGCGTACGGGAATACCAGCACTTGCGGCAGCTTACGCGGCTTACTGCGTCGTAAGGAACTGGAGTTGAGCGTATTATTTCAAGCGCGCTTTCAACCGGAGTATCGGGAGAGGTAATCAGCACGCGTCGGCTACCGTAGTCGCGTATGCTTCGAGTGAGTTTTCGCGTGTCGATTCCATCGACGCCGGGGATATGGTTCTCTTCAAGTATCTCGCCGAGAGTTTTTGTAAAGCGGAAGTTGGACGGTGTGTCGTTGTATTCGCCGACTATTAGCGCGCCTATCGTTGGCGTTTTTGTCTCATAATCGTCATCGGTAACACCGTAGTTGCCGATAAGCGGATAGGTCATTACAACAGCCTGATACGTGTATGACGGGTCTGACACTACCTCCTGATAACCGACCATGGAAGTGTTGAAAACAAGCTCACACACCTTGTCACAGACCTCGCCGAACGCGCTGCCGTAATATTCGCTCCCGTCCTCTAACACAAGCTTTCTGTTTATCTGTCTTGCCATACGACCTCTCCCTTCACCGCGGTGTATTTCACTCTGCCGTAAACCTCCATACCGTCAAATGGCGTGGCCCTTCCCATGGAAAGAAAGCTTTGGCTGTCTACAGTAAATTTTTCATTTAAGTTAACTACGCAGAAATCCGCCTCATCACCGACGTCAAGACCTCCTGGCAGACCGAAACGCCTGCGTGGATTTACGCACATGAGCTCAATGAGCCTCTCAAGACTTATCTCTCCGCTTCTCACAAGTCCAGTGTAAAGTACCGGAAACGCTGTCTCCAGTCCGCTGACGCCCATTAGACTGCCTCGCAGTCCACGGCTTTTTTCCTCGGTGGAGTGCGGCGCGTGATCGGTAGCTATCATGTCTATCGTGCCGTCCTTTATTCCCTCCAGAAGCGCGCTCCTGTCCTCTTCGCTTCTGACCGGAGGATTCATCTTGAAACGCCCATCGTCCTTAAGCATCATGTCATTTAAGAGTAAATAGT